>NZ_AQOJ01000931.1:0-6976 GCF_000364685.1 Xanthomonas sp. SHU 166 | reverse complement strand
GGCCACCGCTGCGCCGGCGGTGCTGGAGGCGGCGAGGCCGGCGCTGCCGTTGCCGCCGGCCAGCCAGCGATCGGCGAGCAGCAGCGGGATCCCGGTCGCCACCATCACCAGCAGGCCCAGCGCGACCCCGGCCACGCCGGCATGGGCGACCATGCGCAGGTCCAGGGTATTGCCCAGGGCGAAGGCGAAGAACGGGATCAGTGCCGGCACCGCCCGCGCGAACAGGGCGCGCAGCGCCGGGTCCAGGTTGCCGAGCGCGAAACCGGCCAGCAGCGGCAGCACCGCGCCGAGCAGCAGCCGCGGTTCGAAGTTGGCGACGCCGGCGGTGCCGAGGATCAGCATGGTCACCAGCGGCCCGGATTCCAGCGACATCAGCGCCATCGCCCCGGCCTCGCCGCGGCGGCCGTACTGCTGCATGAGCGCGGCGAACAGGCCGGCATTGGTCATGTCCATCGCCGCGATCAGCGCCAGCACCGACATGCCGCTCCAGATGCCGGAGACGATGCCGCCCGGCGGCAATAGTCGCGCGGCGATCACAGCGGTCAGCCACGCCACCGCGATCTTGATCAGCACCAGCACGCCGGAGGCGCGCAACACGCGGCCGCCGCTGCGCAGCCGGATCGAGGCGCCCAGGCAGAAGCACCACACCGCCAGGATCGGCACCAGCCCGCCGATCAGGCCCTGGGTGAAGGAGCCGAACCAGGCGCCGGCCTGCGGCCACACGGTGTGGCAGAGCGCGCCGAGCAGCAGCGGCGCCAGCATCATGCCGCCGGGAAGACGTTCGAGCGTCTGTTTGATCCGCATCGAGGGACTCCGCGTGTGCAGGCGCGGCCGCGGCCGCGGCCCGGCGACGGCGCCGGACGGGCGGTGTTGTACCCCAGCGCGGCGACCGCCAGGTGTCGCCGGGTGCGCGCGCTCGGGGTCCGGTTCAGCCGTCTTGCGATCGCGGCGGCGACGGTCGCGCTTGCGCCGTGCCGGGCGTCGCGTACGCGTGGTCGAGCGCGTCACGCCTGTGCGGCGGACCCCAGCATCTTCAGCAGGGCCATCGCCGCGGCGGGATTGCGTTCCTTGGCGGCGCTGATGAAGTAGACGAAGACCTCCCGCGGCGTGGTCTTGGCCACGCTCGTGTCGGCGTGCGGCAGCGCCTGCGGATCCTCGCCGCGGCGCCAGGCTTGCGCGTGCGCGGCCCAGGTCTGCAATTCCTTCGGCGGGTAGCCATGGGCGACGTCGGCGCGACTGCGCATCAGCCGCGCATAGACGAAGTCGGTGCTCAGGTCGGCGAAGGAGGGGAACTCGGGCGAATCGGTGAACACCGGGGCCACGCCGTGCCGCCGGGTCAGGTGCAGCAGTTCCGGTCCGACGCAGGCCGGGTCGCGCACTTCCAGCACGTGGCGCAGACGGCGTCCGTCGGTCCTGCGCGGCAGCAGGTCCAGGAACGCGGCCAGGTCGTCCAGGTCCAGGCGGTGGCCGTGCTCGAACTGCCACAGCAGCGGGCCGAGGCGGTCGCCGAGGCTGGCGATGCCGCCGACGAAGTCCTCGATCTGTGTGCCGGCGCCGGCCAGCCGCCGCAATGCGGTGATGCGCTTGGGCGCCTTGGCCGAGAACAGGAAGCCCGGCGGCGTCTCGTCGCGCCAGCGCGCATAGGTCTCCGGCTTCTGCGCACCGTAGTAGGTGCCGTTGATCTCGATGCTGGTGACGTGGCGGCTGGCGTATTCCAGTTCGCGGCGCTGCACCAGGCCCTGCGGATAGAACATGCCGCCGCGCCACGGCGCGTAGGTCCAGCCGCCGATGCCGACGCGGATGCCGTCCGGCGCGGCCGGGGCGGAGTCGAAGAGGTCGTTCATGCGGGCGTGTCTGGCGGCAGGCGGGGAGCGATTGTGCCGCAGCGCGGCGTTGCGGGGTGTGGTCGTGGGCGTCAGTGGCCTGGTGGTGTCGCTGGGCGGTGCGCGGCGTGTGCCTGTGCCGCGTGTTCGTCGCCTGCGCGATGGCGTGCGCCATGCGTGCGTGCAGGGCGGGAATGGCCGCCAACTCCGCTGGCCGCTGCGTGCGAGTTGGACGTTGGCAGTAGCGGCCACCCGCGTCTGGACCGCATCTGGCACCACGCGGCGTCGCAGCGGCGCGCCTTGGTCCGCCGCAAAGGCTCCGGCAGGCTCTACACTCGCCAGGTGCGCGCGCGGTGGCGTGCGGCTTCGGTTTCCCTTCTTCAGGAGCGACGCAGTTGAAGAGCATCTCGATGGGCTGCGGCCTGTTGCTGGCGATGAGCGCCACCGTACAGGCGCAGGCGCCCGCCCCCGCGGCGGTTGCCGCCCCGGCCCCGGCCGCATTGCCTCCGGGGCTGCAGGATTTGGACGCGCAGGTGGAGCGTGTGCGCAAGCAGTTCGACGTACCTGGCATCGCCATCGCCATCGTCAAGGACGGGCAGGTGGTGCTGGAGCGCGGCTACGGCGTGCGCGAGCTCGGCAAGCCGGAACCGGTGGACGCGCAGACCCTGTTCGCCATCGCCTCCAATACCAAGGCCTTCACCGCCGCCGCGCTGTCGATCCTGGCCGACGAAGGCAAGCTCAAGCTCGAGGACCGGGTGGTGGACCACCTGCCGTGGTTCCAGATGTCCGACGCCTACGTCACCCGCGAGATGCGCGTGCGCGACCTGCTCAGCCACCGCAGCGGCCTGAGCCTGGGGGCGGGCGACCTGCTGTTCTGGCCGGCCACCAGTTACAGCAACGAAGAGGTGGTGCGGCGCCTGGCGCATGTGCCGCTGAAGGGCGGCTTCCGCGACCGCTATGCCTACGACAACATCCTGTACGCGGTGGCGCAGAAGCTGATCGAGCAGGTGTCCGGGCAGAGCTACGCCGAGTTCGTGCGCCAGCGCATCTTCGTGCCGGTGGGCATGACCGGCGCGCGCATCAACAGCGACCACCTGCAGCCCGGCGACGAGGCCGCGGTCGGCCATGCCAAGTTCGACTTCCGCGAGTTGCGCACGGTGGCGCCGTTGACCTGGTCCAACAATTCCGGCGCCGGCGGCATCTACGCCAATGTGCACGACATGGCCAAGTGGATGCAGGTGCAGCTCGACGGCGGGCGCCTGCCGTCGGCCGACGGCCAGGCGCGGCAGCTGTTCAGCGCCCAGCGCCAGCAGGAGATGTGGCAGATGATCACGCCGATCGCCGTGTCCGAGCCGAGCGTGCCGGAACTGCTGCCGGCCAGGCCCAACTTCGCCGGCTACGGCGAGGGCTGGAGCCTGAGCGACTACCGCGGCGCCAAGCTGGTCTGGCACACCGGCGGCTGGCCGGGCATGGTCTCGCGGTTGACCCTGGTGCCCGAGCGCAAGCTGGGCGTGATCGTGCTGACCAACCAGGAGGTCGGCGCCGCCTTCAACGCGATCACCTTGCGGGTACTGGACGCCTACCTGGGCGCGCCGGCGACCGACTGGACCGCCGCCTACGCCAAGGCCGTGGCCAAGGCCGACGCCAATGCCGACGAGGACTGGGCCAAGCACGTGGCCGCGCGCGACGCCAAATCCACGCCGTCGCTGCCGCTGTCCGGCTATGCCGGCACCTACCGCGACCCGTGGTACGGCGACGTGGTGGTGCGCCAGCAGGGCAAGCGCCTGGAACTGCAGTTCAGCAAGACCGCGCAGCTGGTCGGCACCCTGGAGCACTGGCAGCACGACACCTTCATCGTGCGTTGGCGCGACCGCTCGCTCAACGCCGACGCCTTCCTGAGCTTCGCCCTGACCGCCGACGGCAAGGTGCGCGAGGCGCGCATGCAGGCGATCTCGCCGCTGACCGATTTCAGCTTCGATTTCCAGGACCTGGTGTTGACGCCAGAGTGAAGGCCGGGATTGGGGAGTGGGGATTCGGGATTCGTAGGAGCGCGATAGGCGCCATGCGGGCGGGAGGCTGCTCTTGCGAATCCCCAATCCCGAATCCCCAATCCCGGCGTCACGGTCCGTGACGCCCAGTACGCTACCCTGACGCCCCTTTTCAGGCGTGACGTGGCGATGTTCCGCTGGTTCGAGTCCCTGATCGAGGTCTTCCCGAAGATCGAGACGCAGATGCCGCCGCGTGGGGTGGTGCGCTTCTATCTGCACTATCTGCGCCCGCTGTGGCCGTTGCTGCTGGCCACGCTGCTGGCCGGTCTCGCGCTGGCGCTGGTGGAAGTGGCGATGTTCGACTTCCTCGGCCGCATCGTCGACATGGTGGCCGAGCAGCCGGGGCCGGACCTCTTCCAGCGCCACGCCGGCGAGCTGCTGTGGATGGCGTTCGTCGTGCTGCTGGCGCGGCCGTTGTTCGTGGCCCTGCACAACCTGCTGGTGAACCAGGCCATCGTGCCCGGCTTGAGCAACCGCGCGCGCTGGCTGATGCACAACTACGTGGTGCGGCAGAGCCTGGGCTTCTTCCAGAACGACTTCGCCGGGCGCATCGCCAACCGGGTCATGCAGACCGGCACCTCGCTGCGCGAGTCGGCGGTGCAGATGGTCGATGCGCTCTGGTACATCGTGGTCTACACCGGCAGCGCGCTGTACTTGTTCGCCCAGGCCGATCCCTGGCTGATGGCGCCGCTGCTGGTGTGGGTGCTGGCCTACGTGGCGCTGATGGTCTATTTCGTGCCGCGGATGAAGCAGCGGGCCTGGATCGCCTCGGACGCGCGCTCCAAGGCGATGGGCCGCATCGTCGACGGCTACACCAACATTGCCACGCTCAAGCTGTTCTCGCATGCCGGGCGCGAGCAGGCCTACGTACGCGAGGCGATCGACGAGCTGGCGGTCAAGCACCGCGGGCAGACCCGCATGACCACGGCGATGGACAGCGCCATCGCCATCATCAACGGCTTCCTGATCGCGGTGACCTGCGGGCTGGCGCTGTGGCTGTGGAGCCGCGGACAGATCAGCGTGGGCGCGATCACCCTGGCCACCGGCCTGGTGATCCGCATCCACAACATGTCCGGCTGGATCATGTGGACGGTCAACGGCATCTTCGAGGACATCGGTGCGGTGCAGGACGGCATGGAGACCATCGCGCAGCCGGCGCAGGTGCAGGATCGCGCCGACGCGGTGCCGCTGCGCGTGGAGCGCGGCGAGGTGCGCTTCGAGCACATCCACTTCCACTACGGCAAGCGCGGCGGGGTCATCGCCGGGCTCGACCTGCAGGTGCGCGCGGGCGAGAAGATCGGCCTGGTCGGGCCGTCCGGCGCCGGCAAGTCGACCCTGGTCAACGTGCTGCTGCGGCTGTACGACCTGGAGCAGGGCCGCATCCTGATCGACGGGCAGGACATCGCCGGCGTCACCCAGGAGAGCCTGCGCCAGCAGATCGGCCTGGTCACCCAGGACACCTCGCTGCTGCACCGCTCGATCCGCGACAACCTGCTGTACGGCCGCCCAGATGCCAGCGAGGCGCAATTGCGCGCCGCCGTGGCCAAGGCGCGCGCCGACGAGTTCATCGAACAATTGCAGGACGGCGAGGGCCAGCGCGGCTACGACGCGCAGGTCGGCGAGCGCGGGGTCAAGCTGTCCGGCGGCCAGCGCCAGCGCATCGCCATCGCCCGCGTGCTGCTCAAGGACGCGCCGATCCTGATCCTGGACGAGGCCACCTCGGCGCTGGATTCGGAAGTGGAGGCGGCGATCCAGGACAGCCTGGACGAGCTGATGGCCGGCAAGACGGTGATCGCGATCGCCCACCGGCTCTCCACCATCGCGCGGATGGACCGCCTGGTGGTGATGGACCGCGGCGCCATCGTCGAGACCGGCAGCCATGCCGAACTCGTTGCCCGCGGCGGGCTGTACGCGCGGCTGTGGGCGCGCCAGACCGGTGGTTTCGTCGCGGCGGACTGACGCGGCTCGCCATCCAGGATGGCCGGCGACGGCGCGACATCGGTGTCGTGCCGCCAGGGCGGGGCGGCGCCGGGTACGCGCCACGGCATGGTCCTGGCCGGGGCCCGCGCTGTGCGTGCCCGACGCGCATCCGACCAGCCGACCGCGGTGTTCCCTGGTCGGCGCACCGCCAGGCGGTTCGGCGCCGATGGCCCGGCAATGCGACAATGCCCGGCTTACCGAGATTCGCCAGACCATGTCCCGATTGCAGTTCCAGCTCCACACCACCGACGGCGCCGCGCGCCGCGGCCGCCTGACCTTCCCGCGCGGGACGGTCGAGACCCCCGCGTTCATGCCGGTGGGCACCTACGGCTCGGTCAAGGGTGTGCTGCCCGAGCAGATCAAGGCGCTGGGCGCGCAGATCATCCTCGGCAACACCTTCCACCTGTACCTGCGCCCGGGCCTGGACGTGATCGGCGATCACGGCGGCCTGCACGGCTTCGCCCGCTGGGACGGGCCGATCCTGACCGATTCCGGCGGCTTCCAGGTGTTCTCGCTGGCGCACCGACGCAAGATCAGCGAGCAGGGCGTCACCTTCGCCTCGCCGACCGACGGCGCCAAGGTGTTCCTGGGGCCGGAGGAGAGCATGAAGATCCAGCGGGTGCTCGATTCGGACATCGTGATGATCTTCGACGAGTGCACCCCGTACCCGGCCACCGAGGACGTGGCGCGGCGCTCGATGGAACTGAGCCTGCGCTGGGCGCAGCGCTCGCGCGACGCGCACGACGCGCTGGGTAACGACGCGGCGCTGTTCGGCATCGTCCAGGGCGGCGTGCATGCGGACCTGCGCAGCCGCTCGATCGAGGGCCTGCAGGCAATCGGCTTCGACGGCTACGCGATCGGCGGCCTGGCCGTGGGCGAACCGGAGCACGAGCGCAACGCCATGCTCGAGCACCTGCATCCGCGCCTGCCCGGCGACCGCCCGCGCTACCTGATGGGCGTGGGACGCCCGGAGGACCTGGTCGAGGGCGTGGCCCGCGGCGTGGACATGTTCGACTGCGTGATGCCGACCCGCAACGCGCGCAACGGCCACTATTTCACCTCGTTCGGCACGGTGCGCATCCGCAACGCCAAGTACGAGCGCGACCTCGATCCGATCGAGCCAGG
>NZ_AQOJ01000930.1:0-4452 GCF_000364685.1 Xanthomonas sp. SHU 166 | reverse complement strand
CCTGCCATGCCTGCAGCAGCGGCTACACCCGCGCCTACCTGCGCCACCTGGACCGCTGCAACGAGATGCTGGCGCCGATGCTGGGCACCCTGCACAACCTCTGGTACTACCAGAAGCTGATGGCCGACATGCGCGCGGCGATCGCCGCGGGAACCTTTGCCCAGTTCCGGCGGTCCTTCTATGCGGCGCGCGGGGTCGAAGCGACGCCACTCCCGACGGAGCACGGATAAGCCCCTCTCCCCCCCGGGAGAGGGGTTGGGGTGAGGGTTCGGGCGCAGCCTCGTGTTGTTCGGGAGGGGGCGGGGGTGAGGTTCCGGGCGCAGCCTCGTGCAGTCCAAGTGACACGAGGGTCCGGGCGAAGCCTCGTGCAGTCGAAAGGATACGAGGCTTCGCCCGTACCCTCATCCGCCGCTGCGCGGCACCTTCCCCCGAGAAGGGGGCCGTGGGTCCCACAGGGAGAAGGGAGGGGCGCGGCGGCCGTTCCGGGGGCAAGGGGAAGATCGTGGCATAATCGGCGGCTGCTTGCTGCCGCAAGGCAAACCAGCGGTCCGTGCCCCAGGGCGTCGGGCTGCCCAAACCATAGGACGTACCCGATGAATCCGCTCGATTTCCTGATTCCCGTCGCCCAGGCGCAGACCGCTGGCGGCGCCGCCCCGGCCGGTGGTGGCCTGCAGATGTTCCTGCTGCCCATCATCCTGATCGCGGTGATGTATTTCGTGATGATCCGGCCGCAGATGAAGCGCCAGAAGGAACACAAGTCGATGCTGGACAAGCTCGGCCGCGGCGACGAGGTCATCACCTCCGGCGGCGTGGCCGGCGTGGTCACCGACATCGGCGACAACTTCATCACCATCGAAGTGGCCGACAACGTGCGCATCCGCGTGCAGAAGGGTGCCGTCGGCAATGTCCTGCCGAAGGGCACGCTGAAGTCCGCCTGATCCATTTCTCCTACTGCTAGGCGCGACGCCGGCGTGGCGTCGTGCGGGGTCCCGCAATGCTCGAGTTTCCGCGCTGGAAGTATGTCCTCATCCTGATCGTGCTGGCGTTGAGCGCGTTGTACGCGCTGCCCAACGTGTACCAGAAGGATCCGTCGGTCCAGATCACCGCCAGCCGCGGCGGCAAGATCGACGACGCCCTGCGCGAGCGGGTCCTTGCCGACCTGAAGACGGCCGGGATCACCCCGAAGCTGGTCGACAAGGAAGGCGACAGCCTGATGGTGCGCCTGCCGAACCTGCAGGCGCAGACCCGTGCCAACGACGTGCTGCGCCAGCAGGTGGGCGAGAACTACACGGTGGCGCTGAACCTGGCCTCGACCGTGCCGGACTGGCTGTCGCGCCTGGGCGGCAAGCCGATGGTGCTGGGTCTTGACCTGGTCGGCGGCGTGCACTTCGCCCTGCAGGTCGACCAGAAGGCGGCGCTGGAAAAGCGCCTGGACACCTTCGCCGAGGACATCCGCACCACCTTGCGCGACAACCGCCTGGCCTACCGCTCGGTCGAGCGCCGTCCGGACAACAGCATCCAGGTCAGCCTGGGCGAGGGCGTCGATGCCAGCGCCGCGCGCGCGGCCATCGCCAAGGCGCAGCCGACCCTGAGCTACGCGGTGTCCGGGCAGACCATCGCCGTGACCGTGCCCGAGGCCGAGCTGAAGCAGATCGCCGCCGGCGCCATCGAGCAGAACCTGACCACCCTGCGCAACCGCGTCAACCAGCTGGGCGTGGCCGAGCCGATCATCCAGCGCCAGGGCGACGACCGCATCGTGGTCGAGCTGCCGGGCGTGCAGGACACCGCCGAGGCCAAGCGCATGATCGGCGCCACCGCCACGCTGGAATTCCGCGGCGTGGTCGACGGCAACGCCGAGGACGCGGTGCGCAGCGGCAACATCCCGCCCGACGCCAAGGTCTACCGCCTGCGCGACAGCGGCGCCCCGGTGCTGCTGAGCAAGCGCGTGCTGGTGTCCGGCGACCAGATGGTCAACGCCACCGTCAGCACCGACCAGAACGGCATGCCGGCCGTGGCGGTCACGCTCAACAACGCCGCCGGCCAGCGCATGTTCGACTACACCAGCGCCAATACCGGCAAGCTGATGTCGGTGGTCTACATCGAGCGCATCCCCACCGTGACCATGGTCGACGGCAAGGAAGTGCGCAGCGTGCGCGTCAACGAGGAGGCGCTGGCGCCGACCCGGATCGCCGGCGTGTTCGGCAAGAACTTCCAGACCACCGGCCTGGAGAAGACCGAGGCCGAGAACCTGGCCAAGCTGCTGCGTGCCGGTTCGCTGGCCGCGCCGATGGACTTCGTCGAGGAATACGTGATCGGCCCCAGCCTGGGCGCGGAAAACGTGGAGCGCGGCATCACCGCCGTGGTCTACGCATTCCTGTTCACCCTGGTGTTCTTCAGCGTGTACTACCGCATGTTCGGCCTGATCACCTCGGTCGCGCTGCTGATGAACCTGCTGATCGTGGTCTCGGTGATGTCGCTGTTCGGCGCCACCATGACCCTGCCGGGCTTCGCCGGTCTGGCGCTGTCGGTGGGCCTGTCGGTGGACGCCAACGTGCTGATCAACGAGCGTATCCGCGAAGAACTGCGGCTGGGCGTACCGCCCAAGTCGGCGATCGCGGCCGGTTACGAGAAGGCCGGCGGCACCATCCTCGACGCCAACCTCACCGGCCTGATCGTCGGCGTGGCGCTGTACGCGTTCGGTACCGGCCCGCTCAAGGGCTTCGCGCTGACCATGATCATCGGCATCTTCGCCTCGATGTTCACCGCGATCACCGTGTCGCGCGCGCTGGCGGTGCTGATCTACGGCCGTCGCAAGAAGATCAAGTCCGTGGCCATCTGAGCCACGCACGCCACCTTCCGCACGTCCCCGCGCCGACAGGCGCGGGGTCCAAAAAAACGCAGAGCGGTCTCCAATGAAAATCTTCCCGCTTCACCTGATCCCCAACGACACCAAGATCGACTTCATGCGCTGGCGGCACCCGACCCTGGTGCTGATGCTGGTGCTGGCGTTGGCCTCGTTCGCGGTGATCTTCGCCAAGGGCTTCAACTACGCGCTGGAGTTCACCGGCGGCGCGCTGGTGCAGACCAGTTTCCAGAAGCCGGTCGACGTGGATCAGGTGCGCGAGCAGCTGGCCAAGGCCGGCTTCGAGAATGCGCAGGTGCAGAACGTCGGCAGCGGCAACGAGGTGGTGATCCGCCTGCAGCCGCAGGGCGAGCACAACAACGAGGACATCACCAAGAACCTCGCCGAGCAGGTGCGCAAGGCGGTGAGCACGCCGCAGAACCCGGCCACGGTCAAGCCGGGCGAGTTCGTCGGCCCGCAGGTCGGCAAGGACCTGGCCTTGAACGGCGTCTACGCCACGGTGTTCATGCTGGTCGGCTTCCTGATCTACATCGCCTTCCGCTTCGAGTGGAAGTTCGCGGTGGTGGCCAGCCTGACCGCGCTGTTCGACCTGTTGGTGACGGTGGCCTACGTGTCGGTCACCGGCCGTGAGTTCGACCTGACCGTGCTGGCCGGCCTGCTGTCGGTGATGGGCTTTGCGATCAACGACATCATCGTGGTGTTCGACCGCGTGCGCGAGAACTTCCGCAGCCTGCGCGTGGAGCCGATCGAGGTGCTGAACCGCTCGATCAACCAGACCCTGTCGCGTACGGTGATCACCGCGGTGATGTTCTTCCTGTCGGCGCTGGCGCTTTACTTGTACGGCGGCGAGTCGATGGAAGGCCTGGCGCTGACCCACATGATCGGTGCGGTGGTGGTGGTGGTGTCCTCGGTGATCGTGGCGGTGCCGCTGCTGTCGATCGGACCGTTCCAGGTCACCAAGCAGGACCTGCTGCCGAAGTCGAAGGACGTCGAGGCGCTGGCGCGCAGGCCCTGATGGGGCTGGGATTGGGGATTCGGGAGTGGGGATTCGCAAAGGCATGATTTCCTGGGCCTGAAACAGTTCCTCCTGCGAACAAAAAAGCCGCGCGGATGCGCGGCTTTTTCTTTGCGCGGACGCTGGGGCGTCGGGTGGGTGCAGCGCAACGTCGGCCGGGTTGCCGTGCGTGGGATGGGGCCGTCAATGTCGGCCCCATCCCCTCCGTGGCGTGCGTGCCGCGCAAGGCGTCCGCGCTACGCCGCGTTGGCGGTGGCGCGGGCCACCAGTTGCGCCACCATCGGATAGGTCTCGCTGCGCACCTGGAACTGGCCGACGATCTCCACCAGGTCGCCGGCCTGCTGCTCCATCGCGCGTGCCGCGGCAGTGGCTTCCTCGACCAGGGCGGCGTTCTGTTGGGTGGTCTCGTCCATCTGGGTGACGGTGTGGTTGACCTGCTCGATGCCGGCCGACTGCTCCTGCGAGGCGGCCGCGATCTCGCCCATGATGTCGGTCACGCGCTGCACCGAGGCCACGATGTCCTGCATCGTCGTGCCGGCCTGGGCGACCAGCGCCGAACCTGCGCTCACGCGCT
>NZ_AQOJ01000929.1:0-363 GCF_000364685.1 Xanthomonas sp. SHU 166 | reverse complement strand
CCGAGTCGTCGATCAGCGTCTTGATCTCCTTGGCCGCGCTGGCCGAGCGCTGGGCGAGGGTGCGGACTTCGCTGGCGACCACGGCGAAACCGCGGCCCTGCTCGCCAGCGCGTGCCGCTTCCACCGCGGCATTGAGTGAGGATGTTGGTCTGGAAGGCGATGCCGTCGATCACGCCGATGATGTCGGCGATCTTCTTCGAGGCCGCCTCGATGCCGTCCATGGTGGTGACGACCTGTCCGACCACCGTGCCGCCCTGCGAGGCCACCGAGGCCGCGCCGGCGGCCAACTGGTTGGCCTGGCGCGCATGCTCGGCGTTCTGCTTCACCGTGGCGGTCAGTTCCTCCATCGATGCGGCGGTTTCC
>NZ_AQOJ01000928.1:0-5798 GCF_000364685.1 Xanthomonas sp. SHU 166 | reverse complement strand
CTGCTCGGTGCGGCGCGACAGATCGTCGTTGCCGCTGGCGATCTCGCCGGCGGCGGTGTCGATGCTGGCCGCGGCCTGCTGGATGCGGCCGACCATGTCGGTCAGTTGCGCGACGGTGGCGTTGGCGTCGTCGCGCATCCGCGCGAACACGCCGTGAAACTCGCCCTGCATGGTCTGGGTCAGGTCGCCGGCGGCGATCGCGCGCAACAGCTGCGACAGCGCCGCCAGATTGGTCTCGGTGCCCGTCATCATCGTGTTGAGGTTGGCGACCATGCCGCGGAAGGCGTGACGGAAACGCTGATCATTGCCGCGGCGGGAGAAGTCGCCCTGCGCGGCGGCGCGCACCAGCAGGTCGATCTCGTCGTTGATCGCGCCGAGATTGCGCTTCACCTTGGCCATGGTCTCGGTCAGGATCGCCTTCTCGCCCGGGAACTGCTCCAGGTCGCGGCTCAGATCGCCTTCGGCATACTCGCCCATCAGCGCGATCAGCTGCTGCTTGACCGAGATATGGCTGTGCACCAGGGCATTGGTGTCGCGGACCATGCGCCCGTAGTCGCCCGGGAAGCGTGCCTCGTCCATGCGGAAGCTGATCCGGCCGGCGTCATGCTGCTTGGCCATCTCGGTCTGCGCCTGGATCACCGTGCGCAGTTCCTCCTGCATCTGCCGCATGTCGTTGAGCAGCGACGGCGCCTGGGTGCGCAGGCGCACGTCCTGCGACAGGTCGCCGCTGGCGATGCGGCGCACCACGTCGGCTGCGTAGGCGGGCTCGCCGCCGAGCTGGCGCATCAGGCTGTTGCGGACCAGCAGGCCGAGCAGGATGGCGGCGACGATGCCGATCAGCATGCCGCCGAGGCTGGTCCATTCGCCCGACTGCGCGCGCGCCTCGCTCTCGGCCTTGCGCACCTGCAGCAGGGCGCGCTCGGCGTCCTCGTACTGACCGATCGTGTCGCGCAACCCGTCCATCTGCTGCTTGCCGACGCTCCGGAACGCGTCCAGCTGGGCGTCGTCGCTGTCGGCCACGGTGGTGCGCATGTGTTCCACCGCCTTGCGCTTGGTCGTCATGAACTGCGTGTAGTCCTGCATCAGGGTCTGCAGGCGCGCCTGCTGCGCCGCGTTGTCCGCGGTCAGCTGCTTGGACTCCTGCCACTGTGCGCTGAACTCGCGTTCGCCGAGTTCGAGTGGCGCCAGGTAGGACGGATCGCGGGTCAGGGCGAAGCCGCGCGCGCCGCTCTCGATGTTGAGCAGGCTCACCAGCATGCGGTCGCCCAGGGTGATGACCTTGTAGGTGTGCGCGTCCAGCGCTGCCGCGCTGGTGAACTTGCGGAAGCCGATCAGGCTGGTGATGCCGACCAGCAACAACATGGCGATCACGCCGCAGAAGCCGATTGCCAGGCGCTTGGTGACGGTGAGATGATGGAAGGACACGCGAGATCTCCGGAAGATGCGAGAGAGCGGCGCTATCGGCTCCATTGCCGCAGGGACGGCAATGCAGGCACGGATCAGCGGGGAAGTTCGGGCAAAGACCCGCATCGATATCGGCCGCGTTTTGTGGATCTTTAGGGCTGCGTTCGCCGGTTGCGTCGGGCGCATCGCACATGCCGTTTTGCCTGCACGTAGCGCGTCGTGTGCCGTTTTCTACGCAAGCGCCGATCAAGCAGGAGTGAAGCGCGCAGCGTCCAATGCGTGAGTGCGACGTGACGGCAAAACGGCCCGTGCGTTCTGCGTTCGACGGGATTTCCTGGATGGCGACTCGTCTGCGCGAGGCCAGGCGGATGCTGCGAAAGGACCTGTGCGGAGGTCGTGCGCCGGTCCGATCGGCGGATGACGGACATAAAAAAAGCCGCGCGAGTGCGCGGCTTTTCTGTTGTTGCGGTGTCGCTGCGCCGGCGTGGCGCCGGTCGCCTCGCTCAGAACTTCGCGTCGAACTCCCCGGCGAAGCCGGTATTGACGATCAGCTTCTGCAGCGCGTCGCCGACCTTGAGGTTGCCGGCGACCACCTGGAACTGCTGCGGGCCGCGGTCGTCGATGCGGCCGAGGGTGCCGCCCTTGAAATCGGTGACGCGGCCACCGGCCTCGCGCACCAGCAGCACGCCGGCGGCGATGTCCCAGGCCTTCACGCCGGCTTCGAAGTAGGCGTCGCTGCGGCCGCAGGCCACATAGGCCAGATCCAGTGCCGCCGAACCGGTGCGACGGATGTCCTCGGCCTGCACCAGCAGCGCATCCACGCACTTGAGCTGGGGGCTGGTGCGCTTGCGCTCGCGCGGCGCGAAGCCGGTGTGGACCATGGCGCCGTTGAGTTCCTTGCGCTCGCTGACACGGATGCGGCGGTCGTTGAGCACGGCGCCGTTGCCGCGGCTGGCGGTGAACAGTTCGTTGCGGAGCGGGTCGAAGATCACCGCGTCGACCGGCTCGCCGTTCTCGACCAGGGCGATCGACACGCAGTAGTGCGGGAAGCCGCGCAGGTAGTTGCTGGTGCCGTCGAGCGGGTCGATCACCCACATGTAGCGGCCTCCGCCCTGCACGCCGCTTTCCTCGCCCATCACGCCGTAGTCGGGGTAGGCGCGGCGCAGCTCCTTGACGATCACCTTTTCCGCATCGGCATCGACTTCGCTGGCGTAGTCCATGCGGTCCTTCTGCACCACGTTCAGTGCTTCCAGGCGGTTGATGTGGCGCAACAGCACGTTGCCGGCGAGGCGGGCGGCCTTGACCATGACGGTGACGGCGGGTTTTTGCATGGCAAGCGCTCCCGAGAAGGCGGAGGTGGGTCTGGAGGAGGAAAAGAGCAGTCCGGCGCGAAGGCCGGCCGCACAGTTTACCATCTACGCCCCCGTTCGCTTCGCCTGCCGTGCCGCCATGACCGATTCCCTCCGTATCCGCTTCGTCCTGGTCGGGACCCAGCACCCCGGCAACATCGGCGCGGCGGCGCGCGCGATGAAGACCATGGGGCTGTCGCGGCTGGTGCTGGTGGCGCCGGAATGCGAACTGGAGACCGAGGCCTACCGGCGTTCTGCCGGGGCCGAGGATTTGTTGCAGCAGGCGCCGGTGCTGCCGGCGCTGGCCGACGCAGTGGCCGATTGCCGGTTGGTGCTGGGCTGCACCGCGCGCAGCCGCCGCGTGTCGCTGGAGGAGTTGCTGCCGGCCGATGCCGCGCAGCGCCTGACCGCGACCAGCGCCGAACCGGCGGAGGTGGCGCTGGTGTTCGGGCGCGAGCGCACCGGCCTGACCAACGAGGAACTGCAGTTGTGCCATGCGGCCGTGCACATTCCTTCCGATCCGGCGTTCAGCTCGCTCAATCTGGCCGCGGCGGTACAGGTGCTGGCCTACGAACTGCGCCTGGCGCAGCTGCGCGGCGCCGCCCCCGCGCCGGCGCCGGCGCCGGGGTTTCGCGAGGCACCGGCCAGTCACGCACAGGTTGAAGGGCTGTTCGGGCAGTTGGCCGAGACCCTGGACGATATCGACTTCCACAAGGGCCGCGCCCCGGATTCGGCGATGCGCAAGTTGCGCCGGCTGTTCCTGCGCACCGAGCTGACCGAGCAGGAAGTGCGCCTGCTGCGCGGCGTGCTGTCCGATGCGCAGCGCATGGCGCGACTCGCCGGGCAGGCCGGAAACTGAGGCCAGGCAAGGCGCGAAGGCCTCCATCGCGGCGCGCGCGCCGACGCGTGCGCCCAGGGCGGACTGCATGCGCGGCAGGCGCCATTCTGTGACGCTGTCACCGGCATGCGCTTTCGGCTAGGCTTTGCAAGGTCTACTTGGGGATCGTGGTTTGTCCAGTTCGCGTTGGCGGGTGGTCGTGGTGTGGCTGGCGCTGGCGATCTGCTGGCCCGCGTCCGTGTACGCGCGGCCCTCGGTCCTGGTGCTGGGGCGCATCAGCGACAATCCCAAGGCCCATTACGAGCAACTCAAGCCGCTGCTGGACTACGTGGTGCCGCGCATGCGCGAGGTCGGCATCACCTCCGGGCAGATCCTGATGGCCCGCGACAGCCAGCAGATGAGCAGTTACCTGCGTCGCGGCCGGGTCGACTGGGTCACCGAGACCGCTGCCACCGCGATGGCGCTGGAGCAGCGCGGTGGCGCCAAGCCGCTGCTGCTGACCGAGCGCAACGGCGTGCGTCAGTACCACACCGTATTCTTCGTGCGCAAGGACGCGCCGGTGCACGACCTGTCGGATCTGCGGGGGCGCACGCTGGCGCTGCAGAGCACGCTGTCCACCAGCGCCTACCTGGTGCCGATGATGACGCTGTTCGAGCGCGGCCTGCATCCGGAGATCCTGCTCTCGACCAAGGACCAGCCCTCGGCGGAAACCGTCGGTTACGTGTTCGCGCGCTCGGAACTCAACATCGCCGCCTTCGTGCACAAGCACCTGGTGGATGCCGGGGCGTTCAGCAATCTCGACTGGGACGACGATCGCCGCATTCCCCCGGCGTTCCGCCGCGACTTCCGGGTGATCTACCGCAGCGAACCGTATCCGCGCGCGGTGGAGATGGTGCGCAGCGATCTGCCCACGGACGTGGAGACGCGCCTGCGCGAGGTGCTGCTGCACGCCGCCGACGATCCGCAGGGGCGCGCGGCGCTGCGCCAGTTCTTCGGGACTTCCGGTTTCTACCCGATCGATCCGGCGTCGCAGAAACGCCTGGATGCCCTGCGCGACGGCGTGGCGCGGGTGAGGCTGGAAGTGGAATGAAGACCATGCGTTTCGGGTTGCAGGCCAGGTTCCTGCTGGCCATGGGCGTGGCTGCGCTGCTGGTGATGGCGATCCTGGCCCTGCTGCTGGAGCGCCAGGCGGCGATGCAGCGCGAGGTGCGCACGCTCAGCGGCAACGCCATCCACAGCCTGTTCGACAGCAGCATGCGCACCCGCGGCGAATCGCTGGCGCGGCAACTGGCCGATTCGCTGGCCAACCCGGTGTACTACTCCGACCTGGATGCGATCGGCACGCAGGTGCGTGGGGCGCTGGGCTATGTGGCGGTGGCCTACGTGCTGGTCTACGACGCCGACGGGCGGCTGATCCACGACGGCAGCAAGGACCTGGTGGGCTACGGGCAGCGCATGCGCGGGCCGATGGCCGACGCCGCGATCCGCGCCAAAGGCCTGCTGGCGCAGGAGTCGCCGGAGTTCCTCGACGTGTCGATGCCGATCATGATCGGCGACCAGCGCGTGGGCGGGGTGCGGGTAGGCATGTCCTGGACACGCGCGCAGGAGTACGAGCGCAAGGCCGGGCAGAACCTGGACCAGCGCCTGGGCGCACTGGGCAAGCGCCATCTCGGCTGGTTGCTGCTGTTGCTGGCCGCCCTGGGCCTGACCGCGGCGATGGTGGCGGTCTACGTGCAGCGCACGCTTGTGGCGCCGTTGCGCTGGATGGCGGCGACCGCACGCCAGATCGAGGCCGGCAACTATGCGGTGGAACGCCGCGACAGCGGCCGCCACGACGAGGTCAGCGAATTGCTGCGCGCGTTCGGGCGGATGAGCGAGGCGATCGCCCGGCACGACCGCGACGTGCGCCACATGGCCTACACCGATGCGTTGACCGGGCTGACCAACCGGCTCGCGTTCCGCGAGGCGCTGGACCATCGCATGCTGTCGGCGCGCGCCTCGCAGCGCAGGCTGGCGCTGCTGTTCGCCGACATCGACGATTTCAAGCGGATCAACGACACCCTGGGCCACGAGGCCGGCGACGAGGCGCTGCTGCAGTTCGCGCGGCGCATCCAGCTGGCGGTGGAGCAACTGGGCGGCGACGATGCGTTGCTGGCGCGTTTCGGCGGCGACGAGTTCGTGATCCTGGTGGAGGATGCGCAGGCGGC
>NZ_AQOJ01000927.1:0-6870 GCF_000364685.1 Xanthomonas sp. SHU 166 | reverse complement strand
GCGCTGGCGCAGCGGCTGGTGCAGGAACTGCGCGAGCCGCTGCGGATCCAGGGCCGCGAGGTGTTCATGGGCACCTCGATCGGCATCACTGTCTACCCGGGCGATGCCGAGGACGCCTCGGCGCTGCTGAAGAACGGCGACATCGCCATGTACCAGGCCAAGCTGGCCGGCAAGAACTGCCACCGCTTCTACAGCCGCGCGATGGACTATGCGGTGGAGCGGCGCGTGCACATGGAGCACGAACTGCGCGGCGCCTGGGAGCGCGACGAACTGAAGCTGGCCTACCAGCCGATCTTCCGCACCCAGGACCGGCGCATGGTCGGCGTCGAGGTGCTGCTGCGCTGGCAGCATCCGGCGATGGGCACGATCTCGCCGACGGTGTTCATCGACGTGGCCGAGCAGAGCGGGCTGATCGAAAGCATTGGCCCCAAGGTGCTGCGCGCGGCCTGCAGCGAGGCCACCCAGTGGCGGCGCGCCGACGGCAGTGCCGACCTGTTCGTCTCGGTCAACGTCTCGCCGCGGCAGTTGCGCAGCGGCGATCTGCCCGAAGTGGTGGCCGAATGCCTGCGCGAGTCCGGGCTGCCGGCGGCGCAATTGCATCTGGAGCTGACCGAGACCGCGGTGATCGGCGACGAACTGCAGGCGGCGAGCATGCTGGCGCGGCTGCATCGGACCGGGGTCAAGGTCTGGCTGGACGACTTCGGTACCGGCTTCTCCGGCCTGAGCCATCTGCGCCAGGTGCCGGTGGACGGGGTCAAGATCGACAAGAGTTTCGTCGCCGACCTGCAGCGCGACCCGGACGACCTGGCGCTGACCACGGCGATCATCGCCATGGCGCATTCGCTGGACATCACCGTAGTCGCCGAGGGCATCGAACAGGAGACCCAGTTCGAGCTGCTGCGCGAGCGCGGCTGCGAACTGGGGCAGGGCTTCTGGCTCAGCCGACCGCTCAGCGCGGAGGAATTCCGCCAACTGCTCGCCAACGAGGACGCACCGCCCGCCAGCGCGTGATCGCCGCTGCGGCGTCGTGGCCGGCGTGCGCTGTGCCTGCGGCGGTCCCGGCCAGGCGGGTCAGGGCAGCAGCGGGCGCTTGCCGCTGTCGCCGGGAATCTCGCGCACCAGTTTCGGCACCAGGTAACCGGACAGGCGTGCGGCCAGCGCCTGGTGCAGCGCCAGCGCGGTGGCATCGTCCACTTCGAAATGGGCCACGCCCTGCACCCGGTCCAACTGGTGCAGGTAGTAGGGCAGCACGCCGGCGGCGAAGCTGCGCTCGCTCAGCGCGGCCAGCGCCTCCACGCTGTCGTTGACCCCGCGCAGCAGCACCGCCTGGTTGAGCAGGTGCGCGCCGGCCTCGCGCAGGCGCGCCAGCGCGGCATCGACGCCGGCATCGAATTCGTTGGCGTGGTTGGCGTGGATCACGAACGCCAGCGGCCACGGCAGCGTGCGCAGCCAGGCCAGCAGCGGCGCGTCGACGCGTTCGGGCAGCACCACCGGCAGGCGGCTGTGGATGCGCAGGCGCTTGAGTTGCGGCAGCGTCGCCAGCGCCTCGGTGAGTTCGGCCAGCTTCGGCGTGGCCAGCGACAGCGGATCGCCGCCGGACAGGATCACTTCCTCGATGCTGGGGTCGGCCGCGGTCGCCGCCACCGCCGTGCGCCAGCCATCGCGCGCAGCGGTCTCGTCGGCATAGGGAAAGTGCCGGCGGAAGCAGTAGCGGCAGTGCACCGCGCAACTGCCGGTGGCCACCAGCAGGGCACGGCCGCGGTACTTGTGGATCACCCCGTCGGCCTTCTTGGCCGCGGTGTCGCCGACCGCATCCAGGGCGAAGCCGGCGACCACGCGCTGCTCGTCGTCGATCGGCAGCACCTGGCGCAGCAGCGGGTCGTGCGGATCGCCCGGGCGCATGCGTGCGACGAAGCTGCGCGGCACGCGCAGCGCGAACTGCGTCGCAGCCTTTTCGGAAACGCCCAGCGCCTGCGGATCCAGGTCCAGCAGGGCCAGCAGCTCGCGCGGATCGCGCACGGCGTCGCGCCAGGCCTGCTGCCAGCGCGGCGGCGCGGCGGCGGGCAGGGGCGGGGACGGCTGCATCGGGCGGGGGGCTGCGGTTATCATAGGCGGTCATCACACGAGCGCCCGCCGTTGCGGCGGAGCTTCCATTCTATCCGGCCGGCCGCCGAACGCGGCGGGTTTGCCTTACCCGAGGAGTTTCAGATGGCCAGCTACGGCATGAACGACGTCAAGAACGGGATGAAGATCCTGGTCAACAGCGAGCCTGCGATCATCACCGATACCGAATACGTCAAGCCCGGCAAGGGCCAGGCGTTCACCCGCGTCAAGTACCGCTTCATCAAGTCCGGGCGCGTGGTCGAAATGACCATGAAGGCGACCGACAGCGTGGAAGCGGCCGACGTGGTCGACACCGACATGCAGTACCTGTATAGCGACGGCGAATACTGGCACTTCATGCAGCAGGAAACCTTCGAGCAGGTGCAGGCCGACAAGGCCGGCGTCGGCGACGCCGCCAAGTGGATCAAGGGCGAGGAGGATTGCGTGGTGACGCTGTGGAACGGCACGCCGATCCAGGTCACCCCGCCGAACTTCGTCGAACTGAAGATCGTCGAGACCGACCCGGGCGTGCGCGGCGATACCTCCGGCGGTGGCGGCAAGCCGGCGACCCTGGAGACCGGTGCGGTGGTGCGCGTGCCGCTGTTCGTCGGCCAGGAAGAAGTGATCCGCGTCGATACGCGTTCGGGCGAATACGTTTCGCGCGTCAAGTAAGTCGGCATGCCCGCGGCCGCCGCCGGCCGCGGGCATGCGCACGCGCTGGCGTGCGGCGGCCAGGCAGCGCCATGCGCCGGATCGCCGTGCGGCGGTGATGGACCACCTCGCTCCCAGGAAACGCCCGTGACGACCAGCCACGCCGACAGCGCCGACAGCAAGTACCCGCACGACCGCGTCGTGTTCTTCAGCGATGCGGTCTTCGCCATCGCCATCACCTTGCTGGCGGTGGAAATCAAGGTGCCCGGACACGCCGAGGTCGCGGCGGCCGGCGGCATCCTCGCCGCCCTGCACCGGATGCTGCCGCTGTTCATCGGTTTCGCGGTCAGCTTCCTGGTCACCGCGCTGTTCTGGAAGTCGCACCTGCAGCTGTGCCGGCACATCCGCCAGTTCGACGACCGGCTGATCTGGCTCAACGTGCTGCAGTTGCTGCTGATCGGCCTGCTGCCGTTCTCCACCGCGCTGTACTCGGACTATTTCGGCAGCCACGAGGCGTTCTCGGTGTACTGCGCGCATCTGGCGGCGATCGGCCTGGCCGGCTACTGGCTGCATGCCTATGCGGTGCGCAAGGAAGGCCTGGCGCAGCGGCTGGGCCCGCTGCAGGCGCAGGCGATGAAGCTGCGCGCGGCGGTCTCGCCGGTGGTGTTCGCGTTATGCATCCCCGTGGGCATGGTGGCACCGTGGCTGGGCCGCTTCGGCTTCCTGGCGGTCTTTCTGCTGCAGTGGGGGGTGATGCGCGTGTACCAGCGACGCATCCGCCAGTCCCAGGCGGCACCGTGACCCTCCCTTTTCCAGAGTCCCTGCGATGACCTCCATACCCGAATCCTGCGACCTGCTGATCGAAGCCGGCTACGTGGTCCCGATCGAACCGCATGCGGTGGTGCTGGAAGACCACGCGGTGGCGGTGCGCGGCAGCGAGATCGTGGCGGTGCTGCCCACGGCCGAGGCGCGCACGCGCTTCGCCCCCGCGCGCACCGTCTCGCGTCCGGACGCGGCGCTGCTGCCGGGGCTGGTCAACGCGCATACCCACAACCCGATGACCCTGCTGCGCGGCATCGCCGACGACCTGCCGCTGATGGTGTGGCTGCAGCAGCACATCTGGCCGGTGGAGACCGCGGTGATCGGCCCGGAGTTCGTCGCCGACGGCACCGCGCTGGCCATCGCCGAGATGCTGCGCGGCGGCACCACCTGCGCCAACGAGAACTACTTCTTCGCCGACGTGCAGGCCGCGGTGTACAAGCAGCACGGCTTCCGCGCGCGGGTCGGCACGGTGATCATCGATTTCCCGACCGCCTGGGCCAAGACCTCCGACGAGTACTTCGCCCGCGCCTGCGAGGTGCACGATCAGTGGCGCGACGATCCGCTGGTCGGCATCGCCTTCGCCCCGCATGCGCCGTACACGGTCAACGACGCCAACTTCGAGCGGGTGCGGATGCTGTCCGACCAGCTCGAGGTGCCGGTGCACCTGCACACCCACGAGACCGCGCAGGAAATCGCCGACTCGCTCAAGCAGTACGGGCAGCGCCCGCTGGCGCGGCTGGACCGTCTGGGCCTGGTCAACGACCGCCTGATCGCGGTGCACATGACCCAGCTCACCGACGCCGAGATCCACCTGTGCGCCGAGCGCGGGGTCAGCGTGGTGCATTGCCCCGAATCCAACCTCAAGCTCGCCTCCGGCTTCTGCCCGGCCTGCGCGCTGCAGCGGGCGGGCGTGAACCTGGCGATCGGCACCGACGGCTGCGCCAGCAACAACGACCTGGACATGTTCAGCGAGAACCGCACCGCGGCGATCCTGGCCAAGGCGGTGGCCAACGACGCCACCGCGCTGGACGCGGCCAGCACGCTGCGCGCGGCCACCCTGGGCGGCGCGCGTGCGTTGGGCTTCGGCGAGACGATCGGCTCGATCGAGCCGGGCAAGCAGGCCGACCTGATCTGCGTGGACCTGTCGGCGCTGGAGACCCAGCCGCTGCACAACGTGCTGTCGCAACTGGTGTACGCCACCGGTCGGCAGCAGGTCAGCGACGTGTGGATCGCCGGCCAGCCCAAGCTCAGCCAGCGCGTGCTGGTGGACATGGACGTCGACGCGCTGGTCGCCAATGCGCGCGAGTGGCGCGAACGTATTCGCAGCGTCCACGCCTGATCCGCTATGTTCGCCGTGCCGCTCCGCGCGCGCGGCCCCAACGAGAGTTCGCCATGACCGCTTCCGCCGCCAACGCCTCCGCCAATTTCGATCAGGCCGAACTGGACAAGTTCGGCGCCCTGGCCACCCGCTGGTGGGATGCCGACGGCCCGCAGAAGCCGCTGCATGCGCTCAATCCTGTGCGTCTGCGCTACGTCGCCGAGCGCCTGCCGCTGCGCGGGGCGACGGTGCTGGACGTAGGGTGCGGCGGCGGCCTGCTCAGCGAGTCGCTGGCCAAGGAGGGCGCGCAGGTCACCGCGATCGATCTGGCACCGGAGCTGATCAAGGTCGCGCGGCTGCACCAGTTCGAATCCGGGGTCGAGGTCGACTACCGCGTGCAGTCGGTCGAGGACCTGGCGGCCGCACAACCGGGCAGCTTCGACGCCATCACCTGCATGGAGATGCTCGAGCACGTGCCCGATCCGGCGGCGATCGTGCGCGCCTGCGCGACCCTGCTCAAGCCGGGCGGACAGCTGTTCCTGTCCACCCTCAACCGCACCCCGGCCGCGTTCGCCCTGGCCATCGTCGGTGCCGAGTACGTGGCGCGGCTGCTGCCCACCGGCACCCACCGCTACCAGGATTTCATCAAGCCGGCGGAACTGGCCGCCTGGTTGCGCCAGGCCGAACTGCAGCTGCGCGACGTCAGCGGCCTGGCTTACGAGCCGTGGCGCAATCGCGCGCGGCTGTCGTCGCGCACCGAGGTCAATTACCTGGCGTGTGCTGCAAAGCCGGGAATCGGGAATGGGGAATAGGGAAGCGCCGCTGCCGCGGCGAGGTTACCCGCGGGTTGCGCTGTTCGATCTGGATGGCACGTTGCTGGACAGTGCGCCGGATCTGCTGGCCGCGGCCAATGCGGTGCTGGCTGAGCATGGCCGTGCAGCGTTGACCCTGGCGCAGTTGCGGCCGGTGGTGTCCAAGGGCTCGCGGGCGATGCTCGGCGTCGCCTTCCCGGATCTGCCCGCGGCCGAACGCGATGCGCTGATTCCGGCGTTCCTGCGCAACTACGAGGCGCTGATCGGGCGCCATTCGCAGCCGTTCGACGGCATCCCGGAACTGCTGCAACGCCTGGAAGAGGCCGGCAGCGTGTGGGGCATCGTCACCAACAAGCCCGAGGCGCTGGCGCGGTTGATCCTGCCGCAGTTGCAGTGGCAGCAGCGCTGCGCGGTGCTGATCGGCGGCGACACACTGCCCGAGCGCAAGCCGCATCCGCTGCCGCTGCAGGTCGCCGCGCAGCGGCTGGGCGTGGCGCCGCACGAGGTGGCCTACGTCGGTGACGACGAACGCGACATCCTCGCCGCTCGCGCCGCCGGCATGGCCTCGGTGGCGGTGCTGTGGGGTTATCGGCTGGACGAAGACGATCCGCTGGCCTGGCGCGCCGATGCGATGGTCGCCGCGCCGGCCGAGTTGTACGACGCCGCGGCCTGGCCGGTCAGCGCAGCCGCGTCCTGAAACCGGTGCTGTCGCCGCGTTCGCGGTGATGCATGACCGCCGTGTCGCGGCCTGCACGCCGACGCCGCTCGGCATCCACCGGTCGCGCACGTACACTGCGCGTTCTGCGCGGCAGCCGCGCTCACTCTCCCATTGCGCGATGCCGTCGGCGCGCGCGCCTGACTCCGGATTCACCGATCGCATGAGCAGTTCGTCCGCCCTGGATGCCTTCCTCGACAAATGGCGCCGCCGCTGGCCGGAATGGGCCGTGGCCGAGGCGTTCGTGCCGGCGCCGCAGCGCGCCCGCACCGTGGCCTGGTTCGCCCTGCTGCAGGAGTTCGACGACATCCTCAACATCGCCGGCGACCCGCTGCCGGCCGACGCCAAGCTGGCGTGGTGGGGCGAGGAACTGCGCAGTTGGGCCGGGCAGCGTTCGCGGCATCCGCTGGGCCGGGTGCTGGAGCCGGTGGCTGCGCCGTGGACACAAC
>NZ_AQOJ01000926.1:0-2247 GCF_000364685.1 Xanthomonas sp. SHU 166 | reverse complement strand
CGCTGGCCCTGCCGCGGCGGGTCGGCTGCCGCAGGCTGGCTCGGCCTCGCGATTACAGCGCGTCGCGCGATTGGTTGCTTTCGTTCTGCTGGTAATCGGTGACCACGCCCTTGGCGTCGAATTCCACTTCCAGGTCGTACGACTTGACGTTGCGCGCGCCGACGCCATGCTCCTGCGCTTCGTTGATCGCCGGGCCGGTGTAGTAACCGGGCAGCATCCGCTTCAGCAGGCCGGTCGCGGTCTTGCGCGCCTTCTCGCCGTGAGATTCGCCGGGGCGATAGCTCCAGGACTTCTCGTAGCCGCCTTCCTTTCCGGACGTCCTGGAGACGTAGTTGGGCTCGCCATAGATCGCGCGCACCTGCTCCTTGGTGGTCTTGCCGATGACGATGTTCTTCTTCACCGCATCCGGGGTGTAGAGCTCCGGATTGTCGACCTTTTCGGCCAGGGCGGGAGCGGCGAAAGACCCGGCCAGCAGGGCCGAGATCAGCAGGGTGCGAAAGGGTTTCATGGTCATGTCCGTTTACCTGGGAAGTGGCGTCTGCAATCCAGAGTGCACCGGTCGCGTCGAGGCGATGCGTCGGCGCGGCATCAACGCGGCGCGACGAGCTTAGGCATGGCGAAATGACGCCGTCAATACAGCACGCACGGGCGTTCAGGCAGAGACGACGCCCTGCCGATGAGGTCGTCGCAGTCGTCGGCACACGGTCTGAGGGTACCGCACAGGCGGCTGTGCCGACACCGCGCGCGGCAGCCTGTGATCCGCTGCCGCTTTTGCGGTGGGCGCCAGTGCGTGTGGCTACAGTGCCTGCAGGATCAGCGAGTGCCAGCCGGTGCGGTACGTTTCGTACCCCGGAGAGGCCGCATGCGCGATGCAGTGCGGCCGGCCGTCGAGATCGATCAGCACGGCGCCGCGCGGCTGCTTGAACAAGGCGTCGCGGCCGTCGAAGTCGATCCGGTCCTGCAGCATGCGCCCGGCCGAGTCGGCCAGCACCCGGCCCTGCGCATCGACGATGCAGGCGCGGCTGCGGCCCCATTCGGATTCGGACAGCGGCGTGCGCTGCACGATCGTCTGCGCCAGCGCGTCCCAGCGGAACACGATGCCCAGCACGCCCAGCACGCGGCCATCGACGCGACCGCCGTCGCGCACCGTGCATGCGTACACCAGCACGCGCTCGCCGTCGGCCAGCGCGCTGGCATGCACGTCCTGAAAGCCGAATTCCTCGCCGCTGCGCGTGCGCATCGCGTGTTCGAACCATGGCTGCGCGGAGACGTCGCTGCCGACCGAGCCGAACTGCCGCGGCCGGCCGTTGGCGCGGATGCGGCCATCGCTTCCGGCCAGGATCAGGTCGAAGTAGACCGTGTACGAATCCAGGATCTGGCCCATGCGCCGCGAGGCGTAGGCCAGCGCCTCGGCATCGCTGTCGGCACGCGCCGCGGCGACCACCGCGGCGTCGGTGGCCCACCAGCGCACGTCGCAACTGCGCTCGTAGAGGTTGCGGTCGATCAGGTCGATGTTGCTCAGGGCCAGCTCGCTGAGCCGCGTGCGACGCACGTCGTCCTGCAGGCGGCCCAGTGTCTGCCGCATCTCCGCGCTGGTGCGCGCGGCGACCTTGTCCAGGTCCTGGGTGGCCTCGGCCACGCGTCGCGACAGCCCGTCCATTTCCTGCGCGATCACGCTGAAGCCGCGTCCGGCGGCGCCGATCCGCGCCGACTCGATGCGCGCGTTCATGGAGATCATGTGGGTGGTGCGGTTGATCGCGTCGATCCCCTGCAGCGAGCGGCGCAACTGGCCGAGCAACTGGTCGGACAAGCCGACGACGGCGCGAATATGGTCATCGATCCCCGCGTCGGCGGGGTGGGCGGGTAGGTTCATTCATGCTGCCGGTGGGGTGGGAGAAAACAGCAGGCGGACGACGCGATAAGGGGTGTAGCGGCCGCTGGTGCACTGGGCTTGAGGGCGGTGTGAAGACCGTTTGTCGGAACGCCGGGCCTTGCGCTGACTGGGCTGCGGCCCCGTCCGTGGGCCGATGTCGGCGCCGAACTCGTCTACCATCTGCGCCAGGTCCGGCGCCGCCGGGCTCCCGGTGCGCGCCACGGGCGCCGCGCCACCGCCTTTGGAGATGTGAGACGAATGGACAAGTTGGTCGTGCTGGTGGTGTTTGCGGCGCTGGTGGTGCTGGCGTTGCCACTGCTGTCGATCGTGGCGCTGGTCGGGCAGTCGCGCCTGCGCCAGCGGCTCGCCGCACT
>NZ_AQOJ01000925.1:0-897 GCF_000364685.1 Xanthomonas sp. SHU 166 | reverse complement strand
CGCCACCGCCGCTGCCGCCGCCCTTGCCGGTGCCTCCCGGGGACGACGATTTCGCGACGCTGGCCGCCGCGGTCGAACGCGCCGAGCAGCAGCAAGCCCAGGCGCGTACCGCCGCGACGGCCCAGCCCGCCGCGCCGCGTGGGCCGGATCCGATCGAACGGCTGTTGGGCGGGATCAAACGCTGGTTCACCGAGGGCAATGTCCCGGTCAAGATCGGCATGCTGGTGCTGCTGGCCGGCGTCGCCGCGCTGCTGAAGTACGCCGGCGACCAAGGCTGGCTGCGCATGCCGATCGAGCTGCGCTACGCCGGCATCGCCGCCGCGTCGCTGGCCGGCCTGGCCTTCGGCTGGCGCCAGCGCACGCGCAAGCGCAGCTTCGCGCTTGCCCTGCAGGGTGGGGCGATCGGTGTGCTGCTGCTGACCGTGTTCGCCGCCTTCAAGCTGTCCGGGCTGATCCCCGCCGGCGCGGCGCTGGCGCTGAGCATCGCCCTGGTCGCGGGCATGTGCGTGCTGGCGGTGGCGCAGGAATCGCGCACGCTGGCGGTGCTGGGCACGCTGGCCGGCTTCCTCGCGCCGCTGTGGCTGTCCACCGGCAGCGGCAACCACGTCGCGTTGTTCTCCTACTACGCGCTGCTCAACGCGGCGGTGTTCGCGATCGCCTGGTACCGGCCGTGGCGGGTGCTGAACCTGCTCGGGTTCGGCTTCACCTTCGGCATCGGCACGCTGTGGGGCGTGTTGCAGTACCGGCCCGAGAAGTTCGCCAGCACCGAGCCGTTCCTGCTGCTGTTCTTCGCCTTCTACCTGCTGATCCCGATCCTGTACGCGCGGCGCCAGGCAGCGCGCAGCACGCTGATCGACGGCAGCCTGGTGTTCGGCACGCCGCTGATCGCGTTTTCGC
>NZ_AQOJ01000924.1:0-1588 GCF_000364685.1 Xanthomonas sp. SHU 166 | reverse complement strand
TGGGCCTGCGCCAGCGGCGCTGGCTGCCGCAGTTCAGCGGCGCCGGCCTGCAACTGGCGGCATCGTTCGGCTTCCTGGTGGGCGTGGAGGACATCGCCCAGGACACCCAGGCGGTGGCCAACGCCACCTTCATGAGCGGGCTGTTGCTGGCGCTGGCCGGCTTCGCCAGCGCCTGGTGCTACCGCCGTGGGCGGGCCGCCGTGCCGGCGCTGGGCTACTACGTGTGGGGGCTGTTCTGGTGGTGCGGGATCGGCGTCACCGAGATCGTGCGATTCGTCGACGCCGACGCGCGTGCCGACGTGCTGCTCGCCTGGGTCGCGGTCAGCGGCTGGCTCGCCGCCGAGGCGCAGCGGCGCTGGCCGGCACTGGCGCTGGCCGCGACCACGCTGGGTGGCCTGGCCCTGGCCTTGCCGCTGGCGGTCTGGCAGGCCGATGTGCACGGGCAGCCGTTCGCCGGGCATGGCGCCTGGGCCTGGGCGCTGTTCGCGGTGCTCGGCGTGCGCAGCCTGCTGTGCCTGCGCGACAGCGGTGGCGGCGTCGCGCGTGCGGCGCAGTTCGTGTGGTGGCTGGTGTGGCCCAGCGTGGTCGGGCTGCTGTGCACCTGGATCGCGCTGCACAGCGAGCTCGCCGCCGGCTGGCGCTGGATGCTGTTGCTGGCGCCCTGGTTGCTGGCGACGGCGCTGTCGCTGTGGCGCTGGAATTGGCTGGCGGCTCCGCTGGGTGCGGCATTCGCGCCGTGCCGCAGCGCGCTGCAGAGCACCTACTTCGGCCTGCTGGCGGTGGCCTGGCTGTACAGCCTGAGCCTGCCCGGCAGCAGCGCGCCGCTGCCCTGGGTGCCGGTGCTCAATCCGCTGGAACTGACCCAACTGGCGCTGCTGGTCCTGGGCGTGCGCTGGACCCGCACCGCGGAGCTGCCGGCGCTGCTGCGGCCCTGGCGCACCCAGCTGTTAGCCGGTGCCGGCTTCCTGTGGATCACCAGCGTCACCCTGCATGCGGTGCATTACTGGGCGGCGGTGCCGTGGCCCGGCGTGCTCGGCAATGGCGTGGCGCAGACCAGCCTGACCGTGGTCTGGAGCGTGCTGGGCGTGCTCGGCTGGGTGCTGGGCTCGCGGCGCGGCCAGCGCGGCCTGTGGCTGGCCGGCGCGGTATTGATGGCGGTGGTGCTGGGCAAGCTGTTGCTGGTGGACCGCGGCAACCTCGGCAACGTCGCCGGCATCGCCTCGTTCATCGCGTACGGGGTGTTGTGTACGGTGGTCGGCTATCTGGCGCCGGCGCCGCCGCGCGCTGCCGAACCGGCCGAGGAGGCCATCCCATGATCCGACGTGCGCTGTTTCCATTGTTGCTGGCCGGGTTGCCGCTGTGCGCGTTCGCCGCCAGCCAGCGCGACGACTACGCCCAGCAGTGGCCGCTGACCCTGCAGGACGCCGATGCCGGCGCCTATCGCGTGCAGCTCGACGATGCGGTCTACCGCAGCGCGCAGCGCGCCTCGCTAGGCGACGTGGAGGTGTTCAACGCGGCCGGCGACCCGCTGCCGGCGGCCCTGTTCGCCGCCGAGCAGGCCGAGACGGCGGCGCGCCGGCAGCCGTTG
>NZ_AQOJ01000923.1:0-1419 GCF_000364685.1 Xanthomonas sp. SHU 166 | reverse complement strand
GGCCGAGGCGGCGCCATGGCTGGACGCGACCGCGCTATGGGGCCGCGCGCTGCGCCTGAGCGTGGACGGGCTGAACCAGGCGCTGGCCGGCGATCCGGCCGCCGAGCAGGCCTTCGCTGCGGCCAGGCAGCTCGCCGCGCAGGCCGAGGCGATTCCCTCCATTCCCGGCGCGACCCGCTTCGGCGGCCCGGTCAAGGTCGCCGACGGCGTGCTCGACACCTTCGTCGCCGACGCGCCCGGCCTGGTGCAGCGTCCGCCGGCGCGGTAGGGCCCGGATCGGCGCACCACGGCGCTCCTTGCCGACGGCTCACCTGTTGCGTGGCACACGCCCGGTCCGGCGCGGCACGTTGCCGATGCGGCCCGCGCAGTGTCCGACACGAGGCGGCGGGCGGCGTCGTTGCCGGCGAGAACGCGCGGAGCTTGATCGGCCCCGCGGCGACGCCGCGCGAGGAGGCCGCAGCGGCGAGGGTGGTGCCGTTGGTACGTGCCGGCCCAGCGTTTCTGTGTCTGCCGCGGCGTCAGCGGCCTTCGGCTCGGCCTTGCCGATCGCCGTGCAGCCTGACTCATGGACATCGCCCATGTGCTGATGCCGCATTGCCATGGCGATCTGCGCACGCATTAACCGAGGGTTTACACCTCCGGCGAACATCCCGGGCACAAAGAACGCCCGACCGGCCAAGGTGCGAGCCATGCGAATTGCGATCATCGGCGCAGGATTCTGCGGCAACGTGCTGGCCGCGACGCTGGCCAGGCAGGGCGCCGCCCGCCACATCACCCTGGTCGGCGTGGCCGACACCTACGGCCGCGGCATCGCCTACGGTGCGGCGCGGCCGGAACACGTGTTGAACGTGCGCGCCAAGGACCTGGGCGTGGATCCGCAGGAGCCGGGCGGCTTCGCCGACGCCCTGCAGCTGGATGCCGCGCAACGCCTGCAGTTCCTGCCGCGGCTGCTGTACGGCCGCTACCTGCAGCAGCACCTGGACGATGCGCTGGCGGCGTCGCCGGTCGAGGTGGCGCGAGTGAGCGAGGAGGCGGTGGCGGTGGAGCGCGATCCGGACGGCTTCCGCCTGTTCCTGGCCAATGGCGAGGCCGTGGTCGCCGACGTGGTGGTGCTGGCGATCGGCGCGCTGCCGCCGGCGGCGCTGCCGGGCATCGGCCCGCGCCTGGCGGTGCATCGCCGCTACATCGGTTGGCCGTGGCAGGACGGCGTGCTGGACGAGGTGCCGCCGCAGGCGCGGCTGTTGCTGGTCGGCACCGGCCTGACCATGGCCGATGTGGCCCTGACCCTGCGCCGACGCGGACACCGCGGCCCGATCACCGCGCTGTCGCGGCGCGGCCTGGCACCACAGGCGCACCTGGCGGTGCCGGGCGCGCCGGTGAGCCTGCCGCCCAGCGTGGTGCAGGCGCTGCGCAGCCACG
>NZ_AQOJ01000922.1:0-3506 GCF_000364685.1 Xanthomonas sp. SHU 166 | reverse complement strand
GATCGCCGACTGGGCGCGCGTGGGCCGCGGCGGCCGCTACGCCGCCGCCGGGCTGGCCACCGACCTGGAAGCGCGCCTGGCGCAACTTGCGCTGCCGGTGCGCGGCGTGGTGCTGCAGGACGACTGGCTGGCGCCGGAGAGTTCGCTGCGCGGCTTGCTCGAAAAGCTGGCGTCGCCGGCATCGCACCTCCATCGCCTGGACGCCGCGCAGCTGGGCACGGCCGCCGATCATTTCGCCTGGATGAAGCGGCCCGCCGCGGTCGCCGCGGTGCTGCTGGGCGAGGATCGGTGAAATTTTTCCGAAAGAGCATTGACGGGAAAGATCGACTCCCGCATAATTCCGCTCCTGACGACGCGCCCGTAGCTCAGTTGGATAGAGTACCTGGCTACGAACCAGGCGGTCGGGAGTTCGAATCTCTCCGGGCGCACCAGTCAGATGAAAAACGACAAGCCATTGCTTGTCGTTTTTTTTTGCGCTTCCGCCGCGATGCGATCGCAATCAGGCCGCGTGCAGCGGCGTACTCGCCCGCTTGCGTCATGCGCACGACACGCAGGTGTAGACGAATCGCCGCAACTCGTGAATAATCCCGCGCCTGACGACGCGCCCGTAGCTCAGTTGGATAGAGTACCTGGCTACGAACCAGGCGGTCGGGAGTTCGAATCTCTCCGGGCGCACCAGTCAGATCAAAAACGACAAGCCAGCGCTTGTCGTTTTTTTTGCCTGCACGGCGGCGATTGCATGCCGCGCACAGCGGCGAACGATGCGCGCCGCCGGCCTCGCCTGCGCGACCGACCAAGCCACACCAGCTCAGGCGATGGTATCCACCACACCGCCGTCGACGCGCAGCGCCGCACCGGTGGTCGCGGACGCCTGCGGCGACGCGACGTAGACGCACAGATTGGCGACCTCCTCCACCGTCGCGGCGCGGCGGATGATCGAGCTGGCGCGATGCGCCTTGACGAAATCGGCGGCGACCTCCTCAAGTGGCTTGCCGGACTGCTCCACCTGCCCGGACAACATGGCGGCGACACCTTCGGTCAGCGTCGGCCCCGGCAGGATCGCATTCACGGTGACGCCGGTGCCGGCCATGCGCTTGGCCAAGCCGCGCGACAGGGCGAGATCGGCGGTCTTGGTCACGCCGTAGTGAATCATCTCGACCGGGATATTGAGTCCGGACTCCGACGAGACGAAGAGCACGCGCCCCCAGCCCTTGTCGGCCATCCCCGGCAGATACGCGCGCGACAGGCGCACGCCGGACATCACGTTGACGGCCAGGAAGCGCTCCCACTCCGCGTCGGGCGTCTCGAAGAAATCCTGCATCCCGAAGATGCCGGCGTTGTTGACCAGGATATCGACCGCAGGAAGCGCGGCGACGATCGCATCGCAGCCGGCTGCGGTCGCCACGTCGCCCACCACGGCGCGCACGCTGGCGGCCGGGAGGTCGCGCTTGAGCGCGGCGACGGCGGCCTCGGTACGGGCCTGGTCGCGACCGTTCAGCGCGACCTCGGCGCCCGCCGCGGCCAGGCCCTTGGCGATGCCGAAGCCGATGCCCGCGGTGGAGCCGGTGACGAGGGCAGTTTTTCCGGATAGATCGATGTTCATGGCTGTCTCCGTGCAGCAGGGTGAGGATGAGGATTCGCTTCGGCGCCGGCCTTGCGGGATGGCCGTCGACAGGCGCTTGCCGAACAGGTGCTGTCATCGACGGAATCATGGACGCATCCGCCGGCAAGCAAGTGAACGCGCCCCAGGCGGGACCTCCGCTCGACTTCGCCACGCCAGCGGGATGCGGGCGATGCAGGCGGAAGAATCGAGCGCGCTGGAGCGGGACGCGCGCCCTGCCTACCTATCCAACCACACCCATGCCTACAGACGACGCACTTGCCGGCATCGGCGGGAGCGTATGCGTCGTGACGTCGTCGGGACGCATGACGTTCCCGCCACGGCGACTCACGCCGCGATCGTGTCGCCCTTCGGCGGCGGCGCGACTGCAGCCGCAGCGTCCAGCGCGACCAGCGGATGGCCCGCCGCACGCCACGCATCCAGCCCACCGCGCAGCGGCAGCACGTCCTCGAACGCGTGCTGGCGCAAGCGCTTGGCCAGGATCGCGGCCGAGACCTCGTTCGGGCAGGCGCAGTAGATGACGATCCTGCGATCGCGCGGCAAGCGGGCGACAAGCGCATCGACCTGGCGATCGTCCACTTCCAGCGCGCCGGGAATGGCGAACGGCTCCAGCGTGCGGTAGCCGGGAGCGCGAATGTCCAGCAGCAGCGGCGGCGCCTCGCCCTGCAGCAGCGCGTGCAGTTCGTCGACGTCGATGCGCCGCATCTCCATCGCCTTGCGCAGCGAGTGCCGGCGCCAGGCGCGGTAGCCGACGTACAGCGCCAGCAGGCCGCCCAGCAGCAGCGCCGCGCGCCTGCCGAGCAGGCTAAGCCAGTCCAGCAAGTCCTGCACCTGGTCGGCGAAGCACAGGCCCAGCAACAACCCGACGCCCGCCCACAAGGCCGCGCCCAGCGCGTCGTAGCGCAGGAAGGCCACCGGGCGCACACGCATCGCGCCGGCCATCGGCACCGACACCATCGACAGGCCCGGCACGAACTTGGCCACCGCCAGCACGCGCACGCCCCAGCGCGCATAGAAGCGCTCGGTGCGCTTCATGCAGGTGTCGCGCGACAGCGACAGCCTGCACAGCGACTGCAGGGTGCGGTTGCCGTAACGACGCCCGGCACCGAACCACAACAGATCGCCGACCAAGCTCGCCGCGATCGACACCGACAAGGCGCCGAGCAGCGCACTCCACATCGCCGCGCCATCGAGCAGCGCATAGGTCGCCCCGACCAGGATCAACGTGGGCAGCGCCGGCACCGGCAGGCCCAGCGACAAGGCCAGGACGTTGACGAAGACCAGCCCGAGTCCGTAGCGCGCAATCAGGTCCTGCATGGCGTGGCGGGCGGAAAGAAGAAGATGCCGCGCATTATCCTCCCGTCGCCCACCGCGCGCGCGGGCAGCAGGGCATCACCGACGGAACAGACCCATCCATCGTCGCCCTGCGGCAAGCGCGACCGGTGTCCGGCATGCCTCACACACCCTCGTCCAGCCGCGCCGCCATCTGCGCCAGCCATGCCGCGAACACGCCCGGCTGACGCATGCGCGCGCGCCACCAGGCCAGCGCCGCGCCCTCCTCGCCGCTGCGCCAGGCCAGCTGGAACACCTCATCCGGCTTCGGCTCCTCCACGGCCTTGCGCACCAGCGCGCCACGCGCCAGCGCCGCGCGCGCATACGGCTCGGGCAGGAAGCCGAAGCCGAGCCCGGCCAGCTGCAGCCGATACTTGCTGCGCATGTCCGGCACGGTCAGTGCGTCCTGGCCGAACAACAGCCCGACCGTGCGTGGCAACAGCCGCCGCGCCGAGTCCGCCACCGCGATCGCGCGATGCGCGCTCAACTGGCTGCGGCTGAGCGGTTCCGGCGCCTGCGCCAGCGGGTGACTGGGCGCGACCGCGAACACGAA
>NZ_AQOJ01000921.1:0-13160 GCF_000364685.1 Xanthomonas sp. SHU 166 | reverse complement strand
GCCCAGCGGCTCGGTCACGTAGCCGCCGCCACTGGGCCCTTCGCCGGCCGCCCCGACCAGCAGATCCACCCGCCGGTCCAGCAACGCCTCCCAAGTGCCGGACAATGATTCCTGCACCACCCGCAACCGGGTGCGATCGGCGACCGCGTAGAACGCCGCCATGTCCTGCGCCAGGCATTCCGGCGCGAACACCGCATCCAGGCCCAGCGCGAACTCGGTCTCCCAGCCGGAGGCCACGCGGCGCACGCGCAGTTCCAGGTCGCCAGCGGCGCGCAGCAGGTGACGGCCTTCGCGCAGCAGTTCGGCCCCCGCGGCGGTCGGCACCGCTTTGGGCCCGATCCGCTCGAACAGTTGCACGCCCAGGTCCTCCTCCAGCTTGGCGACGGTGTAGGAGATGGTCGACGGCACCTTGTGCAGCGCCTTGCCGGCGGCCGAGAACGAGCCGCGACGGTCGATGGCGTCGAGGATCTGCAGGGCATCGAGGCTGAACTTGAGCATTCGAATTTTTCGATGATGGATGCCGAATCTATCCGTTTTTCAAACCCGGCGACAGCGCCGATACTTGTTTCCAAGCCGAAGCGCACGCGAAATCAACCCGCCCGGCGCTTTCGATCCACTTGCACATCAACGCCACCAAGGAGCCTCCCATGCTGCAGATCCGCCCCGCCAATACCCGTGGCCGCGCCGAACACGGCTGGCTGTCCTCGCGCCATACCTTCTCCTTCGGCCATTATCACGACCCGCGCCACATGGGCTTCGGGCCGCTGCGGGTGATCAACGAGGATCGCGTGCAGCCGGGCCAGGGCTTCGGCACCCACGCCCATCGCGACATGGAGATCCTGTCCTATGTGGTCGAAGGCGCGCTGGAGCACAAGGACAGCATGGGCAACGGCTCGGTGCTGCGCTACGGCGACGTGCAGCGCATGAGCGCCGGCTCCGGGGTCACCCACAGCGAGTTCAACCACTCCGCCAGCGAGCCGGTGCACTTCCTGCAGATCTGGGTGATGCCCGAGCGCGCCGGGATCGATCCCGGCTACGAGGAGAAGCACTTCGCCCCGGACAGCAAGCGCGGCCAGCTGCGGCTGATCGCCGCCCCGCAGGGCGAGGATGGTGCGGTGCGCATCCATCAGGACGCGCGCATCTACGCCTCCATCCTCGACGGTGATGCGCGCCTGGACTACCCGCTGGCGGCCGGGCGCGGCGCCTATGTGCAGGTGGTGCGCGGCACGCTGAGCGTCAACGGCCAGATCCTGCAGGCCGGCGACGCGGTCCAGGCGATCGACGAGGCCAGCCTGCAGTTCGCCGATGCCCAGGACAGCGAGTTCCTGCTGTTCGACCTGCCGCGCTGAGCGCTGCAGGCCAGTCGCGCCCGGGACCATCGGACCCGGGCCGCGACGGTCGCGATCGCGGCCCGCGCGGCGGCGCCACAGCGTCGTTGCGTCGGCCGCCCGCTCGCTTTCCACTGCGCCCTCACGCCACCCTCGGCATCCCGTAACGCGTCCTGCACGGTGTCCACGGCAATGCTTCCGCTCTCCCTCCCCTACTGCCGGCGTGCCGGCCGAGAGCCCGATGCGCCATCCGACCAGTGCCGCCTATGCCACCCCTTCGCGCATCCGCGAGGGGCGTCCCTTTCCGCGCGGCGCCGTCTTCGACGGCCAGGGCACCAACTTCGCGCTGTTTTCGGCGCACGCCACCCGCGTGGAGCTGTGCCTGTTCGACGAAGACGGGACCGAGACCCGACTGGACCTGCCCGAATACACCAACGAAATCTGGCACGGCTACCTGCCCGACGTGAAGCCTGGCCAGCGCTACGGCTATCGCGTGCACGGCCCCTACGCGCCCAGCGAAGGCCACCGCTTCAACCCCAACAAGCTGCTGCTCGATCCCTATGCGCGCGAGCTCGAGGGCGACCTGATCTGGGCCGACGAGCTGTACGGCTACACCGTCGGCCATGCAGACGGCGACCTGAGCTTCGACGAGCGCGACAGCGCGCCGTTCATGCCCAAGTGCGTGGTGGTCGAGGACACCTACGACTGGGAGGACGACCAGCGCCTGCTCACCCCGTGGAGCCAGACCCTGGTCTACGAGACCCACGTGCGCGGCTACACCATGCGCCACCCGCAGGTGCCGGACGAACTGCGCGGCACCTGCGCCGGCCTGGCCCAGGAACCGGTGCTGCGCTACATCAAGGAACTGGGTGTCAGCGCAGTGGAACTGCTGCCGGTGCACGCCTACCTCGACGACCAGCATCTGCTCGACAAGGATCTGCGCAACTACTGGGGCTACAACACGCTCGGCTTCTTCGCGATCAAGTCGCGCTACCTGGCCAGCGGCCATCGCGACGAATTCCGCGACATGGTCAAGGCCATGCATCGCCAGGGCCTGGAGGTGATCCTCGACGTCGTCTACAACCACACCGCCGAAGGCAGCGAGCTGGGCCCGACCCTGTCCTTCCGCGGCATCGACAACGCCAGCTACTACCGCCTGGCCGAGGACAAGCGCTACTACATCAACGACACCGGCACCGGCAACACGCTCAACCTGAGCAACTCGCGGGTGATCCAGTTCGTCAACGACTCGCTGCGCTACTGGGCCGGCGAGATGCACGTGGACGGCTTCCGTTTCGATCTGGCCACCATCCTCGGCCGCGAACCCACCGGCTTCGACCAGCGCGGCGGTTTCCTCGACGCCTGCAACCAGGATCCGCTGCTGTCGCAGGTCAAGCTGATCGCCGAGCCATGGGACTGCGGCCCGGGCGGCTACCAGGTCGGCCACTTCCCGCCCGGCTGGTCGGAATGGAACGACAAGTTCCGCGACAACGCCCGCGCGTTCTGGAAGGGCGAAGGCAAGCTGGCCGAATTCGCCACGCGCTTCACCGGCTCGGCCGACCTGTTTGATCGCCGCGGGCGCCGACCGTGGGCCTCGGTGAACTTCATCACCGCACACGACGGCTTCACCCTGCACGACCTGGTCAGCTACAACGAAAAGCACAACGCGGCCAACGGCGAGGACAACCGCGACGGCTCGGACCACGACAGCTCCTGCAACTACGGCGCCGAAGGCGAGACCGACGACGCCGGTATCTTGCAACTGCGCGAGCGGCAGATGAAGAATCTGCTGGCCACGCTGCTACTCGCGCAGGGCACGCCGATGCTGCTCGCCGGCGACGAACGCGCGCAAACCCAGGGCGGCAACAACAACACCTATTGCCAGGACAATGAGATCACCTGGATCGACTGGGAGCGCGACCCCACCGAGGGCCGCCTGACCGAATTCGTCAAGGCGGTCAGTGCGCTGCGCCGACGCTATCGCATCCTGACTCGCGGCCGCTTCCTCAACGGCCAGTACAACGAAGATGCGGGCGTGCGCGACCTGACTTGGCTCAACCCCGGCGGCACCGAGATGGACGATGCGCACTGGACCGATGCCGGCGCACGCTCGGTCGGCCTGCTACTGGAAGGCAAGGCGCAAACGTCCGGCGTCAGGGAGCTGGCCAACGACGACACCTTGCTGATCGTCATCAACGCCTACCACGAGGGCGTGAGCTTCGTGCTGCCGTCCTCGGAAGAGGAATTGCATTGGAAGCTGGTGCTGTCCACCGACGACGCGCTGCAGGTCGACAGCATGCCGGCCGGTGCCAGCGAGTTCCTGGCGCCGCCGCGCAGCGTCAGCGTATTCGAGTGCCAGACGGCGGGCGCATAGTCTCCACTCGCCACTTCGGATTGCGCGCGGACTGACGCGTCCGCGCCTGCATTACGTCACCAGCGCTTGCCGCTGGCGACGCGCGATGCTGGCATCTGCACGCTCCCTACGACGCGCCGCATTGCATTGGTCTACATGGCCTTTGGCACAGTGCTCGATGGCGCATGCTCGCTAGGCTAAATGCCCGCTTCCTTCCAGGCCAGGCATGCAGCACTCCGCGCAAGGCGACATCCACGCCACGTCCAACACCTCCTTCATGCGTCACCCGCTGCTGCGCATCGCGCTCAGCGCCGCGATCCTTGCGCTGGCGTTCTATGCGTGGCCCCCGTTTCCGTGGCGCATGCCAGTGGTCGGCCTGCTCGGTCTCTCCTTGGTATGGATCGAAACGCGCTCATCCCTCGCGTGCGGCGTGGCGCGCCCTCGCCTGGTGTCCGTGATCGGCTGGACCGCGTTGCTCGTGTTATTGACCGTCGGCTTCATCACACCGGTGCTGCAACCGCTGATCGACATCATCACCGGACACAAGACCGACTACAGCGCCTACGGCGCGCTCAAGGGCAACGTCCAGGCGACGACCCATCTGATCGGCGCGGCGTGGCTGAGCGCGGCGCTCGGCGAAGAACTGGTGTTCCGCGCCTTCCTCATGCACCAGCTCGATGCGCTGCTGGGCCGTCTGCGCGGCGGCCGCTGGATCGCCGCACTGGCCGGTGGCGTGGTGTTCGGCCTGATGCACGCCGCGCAAGGCACCTCCGGCATCCTGCTGACCGGCGTGGTCGGCACGATGTTCGGATATGCCTATCTGCGCTCCAGACGCAACCTGTGGGCGATGATCCTCGCGCATGGCCTGATCGACACCTGGGGCGTGACCACCCTGTATCTGGGCTGGTACTGAGCGCGCAGCGCAGTCGAGGGTCGCCACTCGGCACACCTATGCGGACCATGCCGTCGCCGCCAGCAGGCAGACGAAGGACATGTCGCGGCGCGCGTGTTCCCGCAGTAGAAGCACCAAGCGCGCCCAGCCCGAACGGGGCGCGCGATCGCCGCTACAGGCTTCGGCATACAACCCGTCCGCTACCTAAATGATGGAGAGCACGCCCGCTCAATTTTCACTTACACGCCACCGGCCCGCGCGCAGTTTGGCGATGCCCACTTGAGGGCATCCCTACTGCGGAGTCAACGATGGACAAGAATCGCACCGAAGGCGCCAAGAACCAGATCAAGGGCACCATCAAGGAAGTCGCCGGCAAGGTCACCGGCAACAAGCTGAAGGAAGTCGAAGGCAAGATGCAGAAGAACGCCGGCAAGGTACAGAGTGAAGTGGGCAAGGCGCGCGACCACGCGCGCGGCTGAGTTCCAAGTTCTCGTGCTCCCCTGCCGCCAATGGCAGGGGAGTTGTTGCGAGCGACCTGCACCTCGCCGACTAGGTGTCGATTCGCCTGATGCATTGGATCTACAGACTGCACACAGGCCTCCGCAATGACCGACGGGCGGACTGGAGTAGCGAGACGCGGCGCAGTGTTCAACAAGCTGCCACGACCCCAGTCCGCGGCAGCAAGGCGATCGAACACGGCACGTCCCGGAGCGGCTTGTCGACGGCGCTGTTAGGCGCATCCCAAACGACCCGATGCGCTGCGCACTGTGGACTCGGATCGACCCGCAAACAGTCCACCACACGCCTGATCAGATCGACGCGAAGCCGTTGCGAAGGCAACACCCTGACGTCGTTTGGCACATGCCAGGCCGGAAGCGATGGCGCCGCTCCATGCATCCCACCATACTGACGCTCACATTGCGCCTGCATCGCGACAAACTCGCCATGCGCAATGCACTGTGTGATCTGACAACCCGCGGATGTGTACAGCCTCCCGACCACGAACACACCCGTGATACTTCCGCTCCAATCAAAGCATCGATACACATGATTACTTCCTCCAGAAAAGCAGCGCTCTTGCTTTTCCTGCTGCTTCCTGCGGCCCAGGCGGATATGGCTGCTGCGGCAGCAACTCAAACAGCACCTGTCGAAGTAACCGAAAGCGACTTTGCCGTAGTCATCAACAACCACTCCTTCGACCTGGGTGAACGCTGGAGCGAACAAGCCAGGATGCAGGCAGGCACCCAGATCAGCGAGAGTTTTGTGGGAGACGTGCCCGCCGGGGAGACCATCTACAAGTACTACCAGCATCGCTATGCCGGGTTTGACATCTATACGGCAAACCTCTCCTGGCAAAAAGAGCGACGCGACATCGATAGCTACGTCATTGCGCAGATCACGATCAACGCACCCGCGATCAGAACGGCCAGAGGTGTCGCGATCGGCGACACGCAGAATCTGTTGATCAGCACCTATGGCCAAGGCACCACGGATGACAGCGATGGCCAGCACTGGCGCTCCTATGAGACCAAGAACAAGCGCCTCTCGTTTCAGCTTGAACACGGAAGAATCATCCACATCATGATGACCCTCGACACGGACAGCTGAAATCAGCGCTGTGCCATGCGCCAGCAACGCCATTTCGGGCGTCAGGCGGCCGCTCCCGGTGCTCGCCCGGAACAGAAACATGGCGAAACACGCTTCTTGCCGGAGACCACTGGTTCAGTTTGTCTTTCTTGTTCGCAGATCAAGACTCGGCGGCGCGCCGCTGCGGCGCCGAGACTGTCAGGGCCGCCTTTCTACGCCTTGCGAGCACGATGCAGAAAGTATCCCGCTCCAAGCAAAGCAATCAGTCCGATCATGGCACCAATCTGGCCATTCTTGCGCCGCGCATGGAGCGCCTGCTCAGGCGTGACGACCACGTCATCGCCCAAGCGCATTCCCCAGATGGATCGCTTGCTGTCCGCATCGTCGAAGGTGACGTGAACCGGCGATCCCACCTTGAGACGACCCCACACCGCATCGATGCCAGGCAGCACACTGGAGTACTCGAATGCATCGCCTCCGGTCGCAAGGGTGAAGTTGACGCTTTGAAGCCGTCCCTTTCGCTGCGTTGCGTCGACCTTTTCGACCGTCCCATCGGCTTCAGCCAAATGTGTCGGCACTGCCGCAGGCCTGCTGAAAAACGTGACAACGCTGGCGATCGTGACGCCAAGGCAAAGCAACGCGATGACGATGAAGCGGATCTTGTGTGACTGCATCTCGATACCAGAGCAAGAAGGAAACGTCGCGATCCAGCGACGACGCACATTTTTTCGCGACAGCGCATGGGAATCAATCGATGTATCGCCCATCCCCTGCAACTCAATGACACCGTAGGCGTCCTGCCTCCTGGCTCAAGCACTTCGATCCCAATGAGGCGACGCGTCAACCTTTGCTGAGCGAAGCCTGCAACCGCGACACGCGACGGGCGGAAGATGAGTAGCCCCAATGCGTCGCTGGAAAGCGACATGAAGCAGCACTGCAGCACACACTTGCCACTGTCATCGCGCGTGTCCAGATGAACTCGGAAAGCAAACGCAGTAGCGCGACCTGACTTGCGACATCGTCAACAAGGGCACACCGCGGAGAGACGGCCGATCGATACCGGCAGGATGGCTGCCGCGCTGCCTGAAACAGGATTTGGCTCTACGCGATTGATGACATTGCGTGGCAGCGATGGCCCTCGCCTTCATCCTCCACGGCCCACGGCGGGTGCCCACGGGAAGCTTGAACGCAGCAACAGGCTCCAAGCTTCGTCATGCAACACGTCAAGGCCGCTACGCTCGTCACCGGCTCCTTGAGCACAGACATGAGCGATACCGTCTGCTCGAACTCCTGCAAGGCGCGTCAGCGCTCACGTGCAACCATGCCGACGCGCAGTGGCGCGCATGACGTCGCTGCAGCAGCACGGCGCATGCACGTCACTTCGGTTCTGCACTGAAGACCTTAGGCGCGAACTGTGTCTACAGGTCAGCAGGAACGCGCAAACGAACGTAGTAGCGGCCGGTCTCGCCGCACGTCAGGTAGTGCGCGACTCGCATGGAAGTGTCCAAGCGAGTGTCCAAGATGGCGAAAAAGAAAAACGCCCACAAATCGTTGATTTGCGGGCGTTTCCTTGACACTGGCGGAGTGAGAGGGATTCGAACCCTCGATAGAGCTTTTGACCCTATACTCCCTTAGCAGGGGAGCCCCTTCAGCCACTCGGGCATCACTCCGGATTTCTGCGCTGCGGATATTCCGCGACCGGGCGCGAAGAATACCGGGTTGTGGGGTCTCAGGTAAACCCTTTCGACGCATCAATCGGCAGATTGGTCGCCGTGACCGCCGCCGTGGGAGTTCGGCTCGTCGCCGCGCTGGATGCGCTGGTAGATCTCTTCGCGATGCACCGCAACGTCCTTCGGCGCGGTGATGCCGATACGCACTTGATTGCCCTTGACCCCAAGCACCGTCACGGTGACCGAATCGCCGATCATCAAGGTTTCGCCTACCCGGCGAGTCAGGATCAACATTTTTAGAATTCTCCAGGGAACCGGTGGGTCTCACCGGCACGGCGCCCGCGCTGCGGCACGCCCCATAATGAAAGTGAAAAGAGGAGTGATGTTACGGGAAGCCGCGCCCTGCCAGCAAGGCGCGGCGTTCGGATGTTCAGGGGAGATGTTGCTTGACCCAGGCGGGGACGCCGGCGAGTGCAGGGGCAAGGGCGGGCCCGTCCTCGCCACCACCCTGGGCGAGGTCCGGGCGGCCGCCGCCCTTGCCCGAGATCTGACCGGCGATATGGCTCAACAGTTCCCCGGCCTTGACCCGTCCCATTGGGCTGCCGTTCACGCCGGCGACCAGGGCGACCTTGCCCTCGCTGGCGCCGGCCAGGACGATCACGCTATCGCCCAGCTGCTGCTTCAGACGGTCCATCGCCTCGCGCAGGGCCTTGGCATCGAAGCCTTCCAGTCGCACGGCGAGGACCTTCACACCGGCCACGTCGATCGCCGAGCCGGCCAGGTCGGCGGTGGCGCCGGACGCCAGCTTGGCCTTCAGCGCCTCCAGCTCCCGCTCCAGGCGCTTGTAGCGGTCGCCGAGCTGACGGATCTTGTCGACCACGTCATGGCTGTTGCCGCCGACCAGGTCGGCCGCCTCGCGCAGCCGGGCCTCCTCGGCCGCCACGTAGTCCAGCGCGCCCTGCCCGGTCACCGCCTCAATGCGGCGGACGCCGGCAGAGACGCCGCCTTCGCTGGTGATCTTGAACAGGCCGATGTCGCCGGTCCGGCCGACGTGCGTGCCACCGCACAGTTCGGTGGAGTAGTCGCCCATCTTCAGCACGCGCACGCGCTCGCCATACTTTTCGCCGAACAGCGCCATCGCGCCGAAGTCCAGCGCTTCCTGCATGCCCATCTGGTGCACTTCGGCGGCGTTGTTGGCGCGGACCTGCTGGTTGACCTTGCGCTCGATCAGCGCCAGTTCCTCGGCCCCGATCGGCTGGAAGTGCGAGAAGTCGAAGCGCAGCCGATCCGGCGCCACCAGCGAACCCTTCTGCTGGACGTGGGTGCCCAGCACCTCGCGCAGGGCCGCATGCAGCAGGTGCGTCGCCGAGTGATTGAGGATGGTGGCGCCGCGGCGCTCGGCATCGACCTCACCGGCGAGCACGTCGCCGAGCTTCAGGCTGCCTTCTTCCAGGGTGCCGACGTGGCCATGGAACTGGCCGGCGAACTTCTGCGTGTCGGTGACTGTCACCCGGGTGCCGGCGGCAGTCAGTGTGCCGAGATCGCCGACCTGGCCGCCGGATTCGGCATAGAACGGCGTCTTGTCGGTCAGCACGATCACCGCATCGCCGGCCTGGGCCGACTGCACCGGACGACCGTCCTTGAGCAGGGCGACCACGCGCAGGCCGTCGGCCTGCAGGCTGTCGTACCCCAGGAACACGGTCGGGGCCAGCGTCGCCACCAGATCCGCCGGCAGCTGCACGCCGCCGCCGAACTTGCCGGCTTCGCGCGCGCGCCGGCGCTGCTCGTCCATCGCCGTCTCGAAGCCCTGCTCGTCCACGCGCAGATCGCGCTCGCGGGCGATGTCCTGGGTCAGGTCCAGCGGGAAGCCGTAGGTGTCGTACAGGCGGAAGGCGTCCTCGCCGGCGATCATCCCACCCTGCGCCTTGGCGGCGACGTCCTCGAAGATCTTCATGCCGGCATCGAGGGTTTCGGCGAAGCGCTCTTCCTCGGCCTGCAGGGCGCGCAGCACGGTGTCCTGGGCGGCGGTCAGTTCCGGATAGGCCTCGCCCATCAGTTCCACCAGGGTCGGCACCAGCTTGCTGAAGAACGGCTGGCGCACGCCGAGCATCCAGCCATGGCGCAGGGCGCGGCGAATGATCCGGCGCAGCACGTAGCCGCGGCCTTCGTTGGACGGCAGCACGCCGTCGACGATCAGGAACGCGCAGGCACGGATGTGGTCGGCGATCACGCGCAGCGACTTGTTCTCCAGGTCGGCGGTACCGGTCAGCTCGGAGGCCTTGCGGATCAGCGTCTGGAACAGGTCGATCTCGTAGTTGGTGTGCACGTGCTGCAGGATCGCGGCCAAGCGCTCCAGGCCCATGCCGGTGTCCACGCAGGGGGCCGGCAGCGGCACCAGGGTGCCGTCGGGCTGACGATCGAACTGCATGAACACCAGGTTCCAGATCTCGATGAAACGATCGCCATCCTCGTCGGGCGACCCCGGCGGACCGCCGGCGATGTGCGCGCCGTGGTCGTAGAAGATCTCGGTGCATGGGCCGCAGGGACCGGTGTCGGCCATCTGCCAGAAGTTGTCCGACGCGTAGGGCGCGCCCTTGTTGTCGCCGATGCGCACGATGCGCTCGGCGGGCACGCCGATCATGTCGCGCCACAGGCCGTAAGCCTCGTCGTCGGTATGGTAGACGGTGACCAGCAGGCGCTCGGCCGGCAGCTTCCAGACCTGGGTCAGCAGCTCCCAGGCCCAGGCGATGGCGTCCTTCTTGAAGTAGTCGCCGAACGACCAGTTGCCGAGCATCTCGAAGAAGGTGTGATGGCGGGCGGTGTAGCCGACCGAATCTAGGTCGTTGTGCTTGCCGCCGGCGCGCAGGCAGCGCTGCACGTCCGCCGCGCGCACGTAGCTGCGCTTCTCGGCGCCCAGGAACACGTCCTTGAACTGCACCATGCCGGAATTGGTGAACAGCAGCGTCGGATCGTTGCCGGGCACCAGCGGTGCGGACGGCACGATGGTATGGCCCTTGCCCTTGAAGAAGTCGAGGAAGTCGCTGCGGATCTGGGAGGTGGAGAATTTGGCGGGTGCGTTCATGGGCTGGCTATAGACGAGCGGACGAGCGTCCTGGCGCTCCCTCGTAGATGAGGGCGCCACGGAAACCGGACAAGACAACTCGCCAAGGGTAGCAGGCCCGGCCCGCTCAGTCCTCCGCAGCGTCGCGCACCGCGGCGCGGATGCTGTCCCCATCGAAACCGCGCCGCGCCAGCAGATCGGCGGCCTTGCGCTGCTGCGGCAGGTCCATCGCCCCGGCAGTACCGAAGCGGCGCCGGACCAGATCGCGCGCGTTTTCGGTCCAGTCGCCCTCGAAGGCACCCATCGCGGTGGCGATGGCCTCACTGTCCAGGCCGTGGGTCCCAAGCTCGGCACGGATATGCAGCGGGCCATACCCTGCCCCGGCGCGGCTGCGCACCAGCAGTTCGGCAAAGCGCCCGTCGTCCTGCCAGCCCTCGCCGCTCAGGCGTTCCACTGCCTCCGCGGCGGCGTCGGCTTCCACGCCACGCGCACGCAGCTTGCGGGTCAGCTCCTTGCGCGAATGCTCGCGCCGCACCAGCAGACCCAGCGCCTTCTGCAGCGGCGTCTGTTCCGGTTGCCGGCGACGCCGACGTGGTGCTTCTTGTGCCTGTTCGTCGCTCATGGGCGATGCCACCCCATTCAAAATGCGCCGTCCCTGGCGCGCGCCCTCCTGGCTTGCTCAAGACTGCCGAGGGAGACGAGCGGCACTGACTCCACCGCTCCCCCGGCAGAAAACCATTACGCGTCGTCGTCTTCCGCCTCGGCCTCGCTCGGGGCGATTTCCGTGGGCTGGAACTTCTCGCGCAGCTCGCTTTCCAGCTTGGCCGCGACCTGCGGGTTGTCGCGCAGGTAACCGCGGGCGTTGTCCTTGCCCTGGCCGATGCGCTCGCTGCCGTAGCTGTACCAGGCGCCGGCCTTCTCGACCAGCTTGGCTTCCACGCCCATGTCGATCAGTTCGCCCTCGCGGCTGATGCCCTCGCCGTAGAGGATTTCGGTGACGACCTGCTTGAACGGCGGCGCCAGCTTGTTCTTGACGACCTTGATCTTGGTCTGGTTGCCGATGATCTCGTCGCCCTTCTTGATCGCGCCGATGCGGCGGATGTCCAGGCGCACCGAGGCATAGAACTTCAGCGCGTTGCCGCCGGTGGTGGTTTCCGGGCTCTGGCCCGGCATCATCACGCCGATCTTCATGCGCAACTGGTTGATGAACACCACCAAGGTGTTGGAGCGTTTGATGTTGCCGGTGAGCTTGCGCAGCGCCTGGCTCATCAGACGCGCCTGCAGGCCCGGCAACTGGTCGCCCATCTCGCCTTCGATTTCGGCCTTGGGGGTCAGCGCGGCGACCGAGTCGACCACCACGATGTCCACCGAGCCCGAGCGCACCAGCATGTCGGCGATTTCCAGCGCCTGCTCGCCGGTGTCCGGCTGCGACAGCAGCAGCTCGTCGACGTTGACGCCCAGCTTGGCGGCGTAGATCGGGTCCAGCGCGTGCTCGGCGTCGATGAACGCGGCGGTGCCGCCGTTCTTCTGGCACTGCGCGATGGCCTGCAGGGTCAGGGTGGTCTTGCCCGAGGATTCCGGACCGTAGATCTCGACCACGCGGCCCTTCGGCAGGCCGCCGATGCCCAGCGCGATGTCCAGCATCAGCGAGCCGGTCGGGATCACTTCCACCGCTTCGATGACGCGATCGCCCATCCGCATCACCGAGCCCTTGCCGAACTGCTTCTCGATCTGGCTCAGGGCGGCGGCGAGCGCGCGCTTCTTGTTCTCGTCCATTGTGGTGTCCTTGGAAGGTGAGGAGGATTTGCGGAGTGAGGTCAATGTAAGGGCCTGGTATCGCACGGACTGAGACAGTGCGTGGCGAGATGAAAATAATTCGTCCGAACCGGGCGACGGCAGCGGCGAATGGCGATATCCGGGGTCGGAAAAGTCCGGCCGGCGCTGTAGTGCATGCCCTGCTCCACGCGCGGCATCAGCGGTTGGGGCGCAGCAGGCCGCAGTACAGGCCTTCGATGGCGAACTCCTGGTCCGGCAGCACCTCGATCGGTGCGTAGTCCGGGTTGCGCGGGAGCAGGCGGATGCGGTCCTTGCCGATCTTCAGCAGCTTGACCGTGATCTCCTCGTCGATGCGCGCCACCACGATCTGCCCGGAACGTGCATCGCGGGTGCGGTGCACGCCGATCAGGTCGCCGTCGAAGATGCCTTCGTCGCGCATGGAATCGCCCTGCACCTTCAGCAGGTAGTCCGGGGCCGGCGAGAAGAACACCCG
>NZ_AQOJ01000920.1:0-770 GCF_000364685.1 Xanthomonas sp. SHU 166 | reverse complement strand
GAGCCGATGTCCGCGCCGATCGGCAGGCCGGCGGCGACACGCCCGAGCACTGGCAGGCGCAGCACGTCGGCGCTGTCCACCTGCGGCGCGGGGGCCGGAGCGGCCGCCCCACCCAGCAGGCGGATGCCGCGCGCCTGTCCGGGCACCCGGCGGATCGCGCCGGCCTGTTCGAGCGCTTCCAGGTGGTACTGGGCCGCGCGCACGCCTTTGAAGCCGAAGGCACGGGCAATCTCAGTCTGCGACGGCGGCACGCCGTCGTGTTCGATGCGCTCGGCGATCAGGTCGAGGATCGCCTGCTGGGTTTCGGTCAGGTCCATGGTTAGTAGTAATACTACTAAATTAGCTGGCGAGCAACTGGCATGTGGGTCTGGAGTGCCGGCGCGCTTCGCTGCCGCCAGTGATGGATGCTCCGCGCGACCGCCCGCAATGCCTTCGTCGGCAGGCGCGCGGCTTCTGATCCTGGCAGCCTTTTGGACCCCGCATAGCGTCAGTGCGATGTGTACCGGGGGATTCGAGTGCATCGCGTCGGGGCGGAAGCCCCTCCCACAAGGGATCGCGTGCGCGCCGACACTCCTGTGAAGCGGGGCGCCTGCGGACCAGCCGCCTCAGCTTCCGGCGAACCGTGCTCGAGAGCATGCGCCGCGCTCAGCGCCCGCTGCGCCAGATCGAGAACAGGATCCACACCCCCGACAGTGCCGCGCCGACGAAGCCGCAGACGCCGATCGCCAGCAGCCAGCGGCTGGAAATGCCGCCGACGCTGTTCATCACGA
>NZ_AQOJ01000919.1:0-2160 GCF_000364685.1 Xanthomonas sp. SHU 166 | reverse complement strand
CGCCGCGCCGCCTGCAGCAGCCGGCGCGTGTCGCGCGGCAGATCGCCGAGCAGTTCCAGCGCGCCCAGCACGGTGCGACGGCCGCGCCGGGCCATCGCCCGCGGCGCGAACCGCTGCAGCATCACCCGCTCCAGGTACGGGGCAGCGGCGCCGGCCATGTCGAAGTCCGGATCGAGCTGGCGCCCGACCCCTTCCAGGGTCAGGAAGGTCTTGATCATCAGCGCCAGGTCGGCCGGCAGCGCCAGCGCGTGCTGGCGCAGCAGCGCGGTGACGTCGCCGAGCATGGCGCCGACCCGCAGGTCCTTCAGTGGCACGCCGCGGTACTGGTCGACGAAGGCGGCGATTTCCAGGTGCAGGCGCGCCTCGTCGACCTCGACTTCGCCGTCGGTCCACTCCAGCAGGATGTCGGCGACCGCCTCGGCGTCCTGGGTGACCAACCCATGCAGCAACTGCACCACCTGGTAGCGGCGCTGTTCGGAAATGCGCCCGACCATGCCGAAGTCGATCACCGCGATGCGCTCACCGGGCAGGTAGAAGATGTTGCCCGGATGCGGATCGGCGTGGAAACAGCCGTCCTCCAGCACCATCTTCAGCACGATGTCGGCGCCGGTGCGCGCCAGTTGGCGACGGTCCAGGCCGGCGGCGTCGACCGCGGCCAGGTCGCGGCCGCCGATGCCGTCGACGAAGTCCTGCACATTGAGCGTTTCGCAGGTCCACTGCCAGTGCACCCGCGGGATCACGATCTCGTCGTGTCCCTGGAAGTTGGCGGCGATGCGCTCGGCATTGCGGCATTCGCCGGCGAAATCCAGCTCGCGGCGCAGCGACAGGGTGAACTGGTGCACCACCGCGGCAGGGTGATAGCGCTTCAGGTCCGGCGCGCGCGCTTCGACGATCTCCGCCAGCCGCGCCAGCAATCGCAGGTCGGCCTCGATCACCTCGCGGATGCCGGGGCGGCGCACCTTGATCACCACGGCGGTGCCGTCGTGCAGCCGGGCGCGATGGGTCTGCGCCAGCGAGGCGGCGGCCAGCGGGGTTTCCTCGACCTCGGCGAAGATCGCCGTCGGCTCTTCGCCGAGCGCCTCGATCAGCTGCGGCAGGATCTGCGGGTAGTCCAGCGCCGGCGCGGCGTTCTGCAGTTCGCCCAGTTCGTCGATCCATTCCGGCGGCAGCAGGTCCACGCGCGTGGCCAGCACCTGGCCCAGCTTGACGAAGGTCGGGCCGAGATCCTGCAGGGCGCGCCGCACCCGCTGCGGGGCCGACATGCGCAGCATCTCCTCGGCGTTGTGCCAGTGCAGCAGGCGCCCGGCGCGCTCCAGCACGTCGGCCATGCCGATGCGCCGGACCACGTCGCCGAACCCGTAGCGGATCAGCACCGAGGCGATTTCCTGCAGGCGTCCCAGATCGCGGACGGTGCTCAACGCCTCCCACATCGCGCTCATCCTCGGGGAAGGCGCGCGGCCACAATCACAGCAACGCGTCCAGGCCGCGCAGGGCCGCCGCCACGGTCTGCCGGCGCACCGCGTCGCGGTCGCCCGGGAACTGGAACAATTGCGCGCTGGCATAGCCGCCGCGGCGCTTCCAGCCCAGCCAGACGCTGCCGACCGGCTTGTCCGCGGAGCCGCCGCCCGGCCCGGCGATGCCGGTCACCGCGACCGCGACGCTGGCGCCGGAATTGACCAGCGCCCCGGACACCATCTCGATCACCGTCTCCCGGCTGACCGCGCCATGATGCTCCAGCGTCTGCGGACGCACGCCCAGCAAGGCCTGCTTGGCCTCGTAGCTGTAGGCGACGATGCCGCAGTCGAACCAGGCCGAAGACCCGGCGACGTCGGTCATCACCTTGGCGATCCAGCCGCCGCTGCAGCTTTCGGCGGTGACCAGGCGCTCGCGCGCGGTGCGCAAGCGATCGCTGAGCGCGGTGGCCTGTTGCAGCAGATCCGAATCGGTGGGAAGCGTCATGGCACAGCTCGGGAAACCAGTGCGCTTTGTAGCCCAATTCGCCGTGGCTGTCGCGCCTGCGCGTGCCGGCGGATGGCCGGCCGTCAGCCAACGCGGCGCATGGGCCGCGACCACGCCGGCCCGCCCATCGGCGTCGAGCGTGCCGACGCCGGCGTCGACGTGGCACTCAGCGCTGCTGCCACTCCTCCTGCTCGCGCGGCG
>NZ_AQOJ01000918.1:0-2280 GCF_000364685.1 Xanthomonas sp. SHU 166 | reverse complement strand
GGGATGTCCACCTGTAGCAGCCAGCCGTCCTCGTCGGCCTGCTCGCTGCGGATCACCTGCAACTGGTGCAATTGCGAGCGCAGGCGCCCGGCGCTCGGCGGCAGGCGCAGGCTGCCCTGCACGTGGCGCAGGCCCAGGCGCTGGCCGAGCACGTGCTGCAGCAGGTCCAGGCCGCGCCCGTCGCGCGCGGAGATCCACACCCGCTCGCGCCGCGCCGTGTCCGGCACGCCGTCCTGCGCATCGTGACGCACCTCGGCGCCCTCGATGCGGTCGATCTTGTTGAACACCAGCAACTGCGGCAGTTCGCCGGCGCCGACCGCGTGCAGCACCTCGTCGACCTGGGCGATGCGCTCCTCGCGCAGCGGATCGGCGGCGTCGACCACGTGCAGCAGCAGGTCGGCCTCGCGCGCCTCGGACAGGGTCGAGCGGAATGCCGCGACCAGTTCGTGCGGCAGGTTGCGCACGAAGCCGACGGTATCGGCCAGCATGGCGTTGCCGCCGGGCAGCGCGATGCGCCGCACGGTCGGGTCCAGGGTCGCGAACAACTGGTCGGCGGCGTAGGCCTCGGCACCGGTCAGCGCGTTGAACAGGGTCGACTTGCCGGCGTTGGTGTAGCCCACCACCGCGATCCGCGGCAGCTCGCTGCGCACCCGCGCACGGCGCATCTGGGTGTGCTGCACCTCGACCTTCTCCAGCCGCTTCTGCAACTGCTCCACCCGCTTCTGCAGCAGGCGGCGATCGGTTTCCAGCTGGGTTTCGCCGGGGCCGCGCAGGCCGATCGAACCGCCGCGCTGGCGCTCCAGGTGGGTCCAGCCGCGCACCAGCCGGGTGGCCATGTGCCGCAACTGTGCCAGTTCGACCTGCAGCTTGCCTTCGTGGCTGCGCGCGCGCTGGGCGAAGATGTCCAGGATCAGCCCGGTGCGGTCGATCACGCGCCGTTCCAGGTATTTCTCCAGGTTGCGCTCCTGGCCGGGGCTGAGCGCGTGGTTGACCAGAACCAGGTCGGCACCGCTGGCGTCGGCGGCGGCCTTGACCTCTTCCAGCTTGCCGCTGCCGATCAGCGTCGCCGGACTCGGCTTGTCGATGCGCGCAGTCACGGTAGCGGCGATGCTGGCACCGGCCGAGCGCGCCAGGTCGGCGAACTCCTCCAGCACATCGTCTTCCAACGGACCGCCCGCGTAGGGCTGGATCAGCAGTGCATGTTCGCCGCGGCGGGACCGATCAAACACCCGCGGCTCCGCACTTCGTTACGGTACTACTCGACTTCATCATCACCCGCACTGCCACCTTCGTTCTGCTGCACATAGCCGCCGCCCGGTCCCACGCGCACGTTGCGCGCCGGCACCACGGTGGAAATGGCGTGTTTGTAGACCATCTGGCTGACGGTATTGCGCAGCAGGACCACGAACTGATCGAACGACTCGATCGTGCCCTGCAGCTTGATGCCGTTGACCAGATACACCGAGACAGGGACCCGTTCGCGACGCAACGCGTTGAGGAAAGGATCCTGCAAGGATTGCCCCTTGGACATGCTTCACTCCCAAATTATTGTTTTTATTGTCCGGGACGGCACTGCAGCTCCCCTGCCGTGGTCCGGAACGTCGATGTTACACAACCGCGGGCGCCAGCACAGCGCGGCGGCGCGCCCGATCAGCCGAGGAAGGCGTCCAGGGCCGCCTGCAGGCGCCCGGCGTCGCGCGCCGGGTCGAACCAGCGGGCATCCTGCTCGCCGCGCAGCCAGGTGAGCTGGCGCTTGGCCAGCTGCCGGGTGGCGGCGATGGCGCGGACGCGGAAGTCCGCCGCATCGCCGACGCCGTCCAGGTACTCCCAGGCCTGGCGGTAGCCGACCGCGCGCACCGCCGGCAGCGCCAGCGGCTGCGCCACCGCCTGCATCCCGGGCAGCGCACGCAAGGCGCGCACTTCGTCGAGGAAGCCCTGCCCCAGCATCGCGTCGAAGCGGGCCTCGATGCGCCCGTGCAGCACACTGCGCTCGGCCGGCGCCAGCACCAGTTTCAGCACCCGCAGCGGCAGCCGTGGCGGACCCGGATCCGCCTGCCAGGCACTGATCGGCCGGCCGCTGAGCCGGTACACCTCCAGCGCACGCTGGATGCGCTGCGCGTCGCCGGGGCGGATGCGCTGCGCGGCCAACGGATCGATCCGCTGCAGTTCCGCGTGCAATGACGCCCAACCCTGGGCATGCGCCTGCGCGGCCAGCGCCGCGCGCAGCTGCGGGTCGGCCGCCGGCATCGGCGCCAACCCTTCCAGCAGCGCCTGGAAGTA
>NZ_AQOJ01000917.1:0-5168 GCF_000364685.1 Xanthomonas sp. SHU 166 | reverse complement strand
CGCCGCCGCAGCGTTCGGCCAGGGCAATCGCCGCGGCGGTCTTGCCCGAGGCGGTCGGGCCCATCAGCGCGATCGCGCGCGGGCGCCGGTCGGCCGCCATCAGTCCTCGTCCGGCCAGCGGATCGTCGCCGCGGTCGACGCTGTGGCGGCGCGCGGCAACGGCACGGCCTGCAGCGCCTGCCAGACCTTCAGCGCGTCGACGGTGGCAGCGACGTCGTGCACGCGCAGCAGCGCGGCACCGCGCTGTGCAGCCAGCAGATGCGCGGCGACCGAGCCGGCCACCCGCTGCTCCGGCACCTCGCGCCCGGTCAGCTCGCCGATGCTGCGCTTGCGCGACAAGCCGGCCAGCACCGGCACGCCCAGCTCGACCAGCCGCGCCAACTGGGCCAGCAACTGCAGGTTGTCGGCGGTGCTCTTGCCGAAGCCGAAGCCCGGGTCGACCAGGATGCGTCGCTTGTCGATGCCGGCCATCTCCGCGGCGAAGATGCGCTCGGCCAGGAACCGGTGCACCTCGCCGACCACGTCGTCGTAGCCGGGCGCGCTGCCGGCGGCATAGGCGTCGGCGGGCATGTGCATCAGCACCACCGGCACCCCCAGTTCCGCGGCAGCGTCCAGCGCGCCGGGCTGGCGCAGGGCCTGCACGTCGTTGATCATGCCGGCGCCCGCCGCGACCGCGGCGCGCATCACTTCCGGCTTGAAGGTGTCCACGCTCAGCGGCAGCGCGGTCTGCACGGCCAGCCGCTCGATCACCGGAATCACCCGCCGCAGTTCTTCTTCCACCGGCACCGGCATCGCGCCCGGACGGGTCGACTCGCCGCCGATGTCCAGCACGTCGGCGCCCTCCCCGGCCAGACGCAGGCCGTGCGCCACCGCCGCGTCCACGCTGGCGTGCGCGCCCCCGTCGGAGAACGAATCCGGGGTGACATTGACGATGCCCATCACCCGCGGGCGATCGAGCAGCAGCCGGTGGGCGCCGCACTGCAAGCTGGGCGAGGTGTCGAACATCGGTGAGTCTCCTGGTAGTGACCGTGGCGGGCGGCGGGATGGCGCTGCGCAGCGCCATGCGGCATCCGCGACACACGCATGGCGGCAGCGGCCTACGCGACGTTTCCGCGGCACATCGCATCGACGCGGCAACCTGCGGCCAGCGCAGTGCCATTGTCGCCCACGCGTACGCAGGCGGCGAGTCGACATCGGACGATGCGACCGGCCCCGCACCGCCGCCAACAAAAAAGCCAGGGATCGCTCCCTGGCTTTTCGGCGCTTGAAGGGCGCTCCTGCGCTTACACCTGCTCGGCAGGCCCGGCGATCGGCGGCAGCGGACGCGAATTGCCCTTGTCGTTGTTGCCGCCGTCCTTGCCGGACTTGTTCCAGCCCATCGGCGGCGGCGGATCGCGACCTTCCATGATCGCCTCGATCTGCGGCGCGTCGATGGTCTCGTACTGCAGCAGCAGCTGCGACATGGTGTGCAGCTTGTCCAGATTCTCGGTGAGGATCTGCGTGGTCTTCGCATACGCCTTGTCGAGGATCGACCGCACCACTTCGTCGATGCGCCGCGCGGTGTCGTCGGAGACGCTCTTGTGCTGGGTCACCGAACGGCCCAGGAACACTTCGTCGTCCTCCTCGCCGTAGGCGATCGGCCCCAGCTCGTCGGACAGGCCCCACTTGGTGACCATGTTGCGCGCCATCTTGGTCGCGCGCTCGATGTCGTTGGACGCGCCGGTGGTGACCTTGTCGGTACCGAAGATCAGTTCCTCGGCCACGCGGCCGCCGTACAGCGAGCACAACTGCGACTCGATCGCCACACGGTTCATCGAGTACTTGTCGCCTTCCGGCAGATACATGGTCACGCCCAGCGCGCGGCCGCGCGGGATGATCGTGACCTTGTAGACCGGGTCGTGCTCGGGCACCAGGCGGCCGACGATGGCGTGGCCGGCTTCGTGGTAGGCGGTGAGCGTCTTCTCGTCCTCGCTCATGGCCATCGAACGACGCTCGGCGCCCATCAGGATCTTGTCGCGGGCACGGTCGAAATGATCCATGCGCACTTCCTTGACCGACTCGCGCGCGGCGAACAGGGCCGCCTCGTTGCACAGATTGGCCAGGTCGGCGCCGGAGAAGCCCGGCGTGCCGCGCGCGATCACCATCGGCTCGATGTCGTCGGCCAGCGGCAGCTTGCGCATGTGCACCTTGAGGATCTGCTCGCGGCCGCGCACGTCCGGCAGGCCCACCACCACCTGGCGGTCGAAGCGGCCCGGGCGCAGCAGCGCCGGATCCAGCACGTCCGGACGGTTGGTCGCGGCGATCACGATCACGCCCTCGCCGCCCTCGAAGCCGTCCATCTCCACCAACAACTGATTGAGGGTCTGCTCGCGCTCGTCGTGACCGCCGCCCAGGCCGGCGCCGCGATGGCGGCCGACCGCATCGATTTCGTCGATGAAGATGATGCACGGCGCATGCTTCTTGGCCTGCTCGAACATGTCGCGCACGCGGCTGGCGCCGACGCCGACGAACATTTCCACGAAGTCCGAGCCGGAGATGCTGAAGAACGGCACCTTGGCCTCGCCGGCGATGGCCTTGGCCAGCAGGGTCTTGCCGGTGCCCGGCGGGCCGACCATCAGCACGCCGCGGGGGATCTTGCCGCCGAGCTTGGTGAACTTGGTCGGATCGCGCAGGAAGTCGACCAGTTCGCCGACCTCTTCCTTGGCCTCGTCGCAGCCGGCGACGTCGGCAAAGGTGATCTTGATCTGATCCTCGCCCTGCAGCTTGGCGCGCGACTTGCCGAAGGACATCGCGCCCTTGGCGCCACCGCCGCCACCCTGCATCTGGCGCATGATGAACAGCCAGAAGCCGATGATCAGGATGACCGGCAGGAAGTTCAGCACCAGCGACCAGAAGCCCGGACCGTTGTCGGGCTTCTGCCGAGTGATGTCCACGTTCTTGCTGTACAGCACGTCGATCAGCTTGCCGTCGCTCGGGCCGTACACCGAGCCTTCGCTGCCGTCGGCGCGCTTGAAGCGGATCGCGTTGACCGACAGGTTGGTGGCGTCGGTGAAATCGACCGACTTCACCCGCCCGGCGTCCACGTCCTTCAGGAACTGGGAGTAGGTCACGTTGTCGGTGCCCGCGCCGCCGGCGAGCCGCGGCGAGAAGCTCTGGAACACCACCATCAGCACGACGGCAACGACTACCCACAACAGCAGATTCTTGGTCAAGTCGTTCATCCTCATTGGCTCCGGTGTCCCTTCAACTCTGTCTCGATGCGTGGCATTGCGGATTCAGCCTTGCGTTCAGCTTACTTGATCTGGGCGCGCTTGCCCTGTCCGAGGGCGTAGACCTCCGGCGAGCGCTTGCGCGACGCGGCCGGCTTGCGGATGGTCACCTTCTCATAGCGGCGGCGCATGTCGCGGATGTAGTCGTCGAACCCCACGCCCTGGAACAGCTTGATCAGGAACGCGCCGTTCGGCTTCAGGTGGCTGTCGGCGAACGCCATCGCCAATTCCGCCAGATGCATCATCCGCGGCTGGTCGACCGCATCCATTCCGCTCTTATTGGGGGCCATATCCGACAGCACAAGGTCCACCGGGGTATCGCCCAGCATGGCCTCGAATCGCGATAGCACCGCGTCCTCCCTGAAGTCACCGTGAAGAAACTCCACGCCGGCCAGCGGCGGCATCTCCAGGATGTCCAGGGCCAGCACCCGACCGCGGTCGCCCATCGACTTGCGCACCTGCTGCGACCAGCCGCCCGGCGCGGCGCCGAGATCGACCACCACCATGTCCGGCTTGAGCAGCCTGTCGCGCTGCAGCAGTTCCTCCAGCTTGTAGGCGGCGCGCGAGCGCATGCCTTCGGCCTGGGCCTTCTTCACGAAGGGGTCGGCGAAATGTTCGCGGAGCCAGCGTTGGCTGCTTTTGCTGCGGGTGGCCATGGACGCACGGTCGGGAGGGGCGGCCATGATACCCTGATCGCCCTTGCCAACCCTGCTCCCACCTGCATGTCGATCAGCCTGACCTCGGCCCAGAACCGCTTCCTGCGCGGCCTGGCCCACGACCTCAAACCCCTGCTGCAGATCGGCAGCAAGGGCGTCACCCCGGCCTTCCTGGCCGAACTGGACGAGGTGCTGGAGCGCCACGAACTGGTCAAGGTGAAGGTCGGCGGCGACGACCGCGAGGCCCGCGACGCCGCCATCGGCAGCCTGGTGGAGCAGTCGCACAGCGTGCTGGTGCAGCGCATCGGCCATACCGCGATCCTGTATCGCCCGGCCAAGGAAGACCGGCAGATCGTGCTGCCGCGCGCCTGAGCGCGCCCTCGGTGACCCCATGCAACTGACCCAGGACCTGCCCGACTACGCCTATGCCCTGCGCATGGCCGACGGCCGCCAGGCCAAGGTGAACGACCGGCTGTTGACCCGCAGCTTTGTCCTCGCGCCGGACACCCTGGTCGAGGACTGGCAGGCCCCGCCGGCCGGCGACCTGCAGCCGCAGCATCTGCAGCCGCTGCTGGAGCTCAACCCGGCCCTGGTGATCCTCGGCACCGGCGAACGCCAGGTGTTTCCCGCCGCGGCGGTGATGGCGCTGTTCCTGACCCGCGGCATCGGCATCGAGGTGATGAACAATGCCGCTGCGGCGCGCACCTACAACGTGCTGGCCGCCGAAGGCCGGCGCGTGGCGGTGGGGTTTCTGCTCGAAGGCTGAGCCAGGCGTCGCGGGCCGGGCACTGCGACCTCCTGATCGTTGACCTTAGCGGCCTCAACCACGGCCTGGCCGCGCCGCGGACAACATGCGATCGAGGCAGAGAGGACGCCTGTCGTTCCTTTCGTCTCTTGCAGATCGCTGCGCGGCGTCTGCCGCGCGATGCGAGCACAGCGCGTCGGGGCTGAAGCCCCTCCCACACAAGAGGTGGCCCCCCGTATGAGCCGGCGGCGCTTGCGGCCCACTGGGCCGCGCCGATGGCGAACGCCCGGCGCGCTGCGCCGGGCCGGGGATCCGCCCGCGCAACGACGCAACCGGTTACTTCGGCGGCAGATACAGCAACGGATCGACCGGCTTGCCGTTGTAGCGAATCTCGAAGTGCAGCATGTCGCGCGCCGCGCCGCTGTGGCCCATTTCGGCGATCTGCTGGCCGGCCTTGACGTTCTGGCCCTCGTTGACCAGGCGCTTGCGGTTGTGGCC
>NZ_AQOJ01000916.1:0-10138 GCF_000364685.1 Xanthomonas sp. SHU 166 | reverse complement strand
GCGGTACCGGCCGCCGCGCTCGCCGACCCGTCCGCACGCCGCCCGGTCCGCCTCTACGACCGCCGCGGCCAGCTGGTGCCCGGGGCGATGCAGGTGGGGCCGAACCGCGCGCTGGATACCCGCACCGGCCGTTACTACGACACCGTGCCCAGCGGCGACGGGGTCCGCATCCAGGACTGAGCGCCTGCGCCCCGGCGGCGAACGCGCGGCGAACGCCGCGTGGCCGCCATCCTCACGAATCGGTTCCTAGACTGGCGAACCGGCCGCGACTGCCGCGGCGCCACGTTTTCGCAGGAGAACCGATGAGCAAGCTTCCCGACAACACCCTGATCGTCGTCGCCGACCGCACCGCTGCGCGCCTGTTCCGGGTCAACCTGGCCGGCGAGACCGCGCTGCTGGAGCAGACCGAAGTGCTGAACCCGACGCCGATCGAGGGCGTGGAGGACGGCGACCGGCCGATGACCATGGATGAGGCCGGGTTCGTGCGTCAGATCGCCGAGCGCCTGTACCAGGACGCGCTGCGCGGGCAGGTCGAGCACCTGATGCTGGTCGCCGACCCGCACACGCTGGGGCAGTTGCGGCCGCTGCTGCACAAGGAGGTCCAGAAGCGGGTGGTGGCCGAACTGGCCAAGAACCACGCCAATTCCTCGCGCGACGACCTCGAGAAGCTGCTGGTCTCCTGACCCGCACGCATCCGCGCGGAACGCTCAGTCGGCGATCGGCAGGCTGAGCGTTTCCTTCACTTCCTCCATCACGATGTAGCTCTTGGACTCGCGCACATGCGGCAGGGTCAGCAGGGTGCTGCCCAGCAGCTTGCGGTAGGACGCCATCTCGCTGATGCGGGCCTTGAGCAGGTAGTCGAAGTCGCCCGAGACCAGGTGGCACTCGAGCACGTTGGGCAGCTTCAGCGCGGCGCGGCGGAACTCCTCGAAGATGTCGCCGGACTTGTAGGCCAGGCTGATCTCCACGAACACCAGCAGGCTGGCCTTGAGGTAATGCGGGTCCAGCCGCGCGTAATAGCCGGTGATGGCGCCGTCGCGTTCCAGTCGGCGCACCCGCTCGGTGCACGGGGTGGTGGACAGGCCCACCCGCTCGCCCAGTTCGGTGAAGGAGATGCGCCCTTCCTGCTGCAGGATGCGCAGGATCTTGCGGTCGATCTTGTCCAGTTCGCGAAGGCGTGCGGCCATGCGGGGCGGTCTCAGGGGTTTGGCCTGCCAGGCCGGCAGAAGTCAGGGGAAAATCCTGGGTTGTGCTGCCTATACTGCACCGAACTTCTGCCCTGGCGCCATCCAGCCAGGGAATTGATCCGAACGGAGTAGGCGCATGCGGGTTCTGGTTCTCGGCAGCGGTGTGATCGGCACGGCCACGGCGTGGTATCTGGCCCGCAGCGGCTGCGAGGTGACGGTGGTCGACCGCCAGCCGGCGGCCGGGCTGGAGACCAGTTATGCCAATGCCGGCCAGGTCTCGCCCGGCTACGCCTCGCCGTGGGCGGCGCCCGGGGTGCCGCTGAAGGCGCTGAAATGGCTGTTCCAGCGCCATGCGCCGCTGGCGATCACGCCCACCGCCGACCTGCAGCAGTACCTGTGGCTGGCGCAGATGCTGCGCAACTGCACCGCCGAGCGCTATGCGATCAACAAGGCGCGGATGGTGCGCCTGTCCGAGTACAGCCGCGACTGCCTGGACCAGCTGCGTGCCGAGACCGGCATCGCCTACGAAGGCCGCCAGCTCGGGACCACCCAGTTGTTCCGCACCCAGCAGCAACTGGACGGTGCGGCCAAGGACATCGAGGTGCTGCGCGAGTACGGCGTGCCCTACGAGTTGCTGGACCGTGCCGGCATCGCCCGGGTCGAGCCGGCCCTGGCCAGCGCGCCGGCGACCCTGGTCGGCGCGCTGCGCCTGCCCAACGACCAGACCGGCGACTGCCGCCTGTTCACCCAGCGCCTGGCGGCGATGGCCGCCGCGGCCGGCGTGCAGTTCCGCCAGGGCGAGACCATCGAGGCGCTGCAGGCCGATGGCGACCGCATCGACGGCGTGCGCATAGGCGGCCGGGTCGAGCGCGCCGACCGCTACGTGGTCGCGCTGGGCAGCTACTCGCCCGGCCTGCTGGCGCCGCTGGGCATCCGCCTGCCGGTGTACCCGCTGAAGGGCTACTCGCTGACCCTGCCGATCCGCGACGCGGCGCTGGCGCCCACCTCCACCATCCTCGACGAGAGCTACAAGGTGGCGATCACCCGCTTCGACGCGCGCATCCGCGTCGGCGGCATGGCCGAACTGGCCGGTTTCGACCTGTCGCGTCCGGCGCGCCGCCGCGCCACCCTGGAGAAGGTGGTCAACGACCTGTACCCGCGCGGCGGCGACCTGGCCGCGGCCGAGTTCTGGACCGGGCTGCGCCCGGCCACCCCGGACGGCACCCCAGTGGTCGGCGCCACCGGCTACCGCAACCTGTTCCTCAACACCGGCCACGGCACGCTGGGCTGGACCATGGCCTGCGGCTCCGGTCGCTACCTGGCCGACCTGATGGTCTCGCGGCAGCCGCAGATCAGCGGCGAGGGCCTGGACATCTTCCGTTATTCCCGCGGTTCCGCCGCGTCCGTCGCCGAGGCCGTCGCGTGCGCCCAGCCCGTGCATTGATCGATCTCGACGCGCTGCGCCACAACTACCGCCTGGCCCGCCGGCTGAGCGGCGGCAAGGCGCTGGCGGTGGTCAAGGCCGATGCCTATGGGCACGGCGCGGTGGCCTGCGCGCGCGCGCTGGACGGCGAGGCCGACGGCTTCGCGGTGGCCTGCATCGAGGAGGCGCTGGAACTGCGCCAGGCCGGCATCGCCGCGCCGATCCTGTTGCTGGAGGGCATCTTCGACGCTGACGAACTGCCGCTGGTCGCCGAACACCGGCTGTGGTGCGCGGTGGCCTCGCCCTGGCAGGTGGAGGCGATCGCCGCCTTCGCCGCACCGCAGCCGCTGTGCCTGTGGCTGAAGCTGGACAGCGGCATGCACCGGCTCGGCCTGGCGCCGGAGGAGTTCCGCGCCGCGCACGCGCGCCTGAGCGCGCTGCCGCAGGTCGAGCGGCTGGTGCTGATGAGCCACTTCGCCCGCGCCGACGAACTCGATAGCGCGCGCACCCGCGAGCAGGTGGAGGTGTTCCGTCAGGCCACCGCCGGCCTGGCCGGCGAGACCAGCCTGTGCAATTCGCCGGCCCTGCTCGGCTGGCCTGAGCTGCGCAACGACTGGGGACGGCCGGGGCTGATGCTGTACGGCGCCGACCCGTTCGCCGCCGCGGCCGCGCTGCCCGGCGAACTGCGTCCGGTGATGACCCTGCAGTCCAGGGTCATCTCGGTGCGCACTATCGCGCCGGGCGAGCCGGTCGGCTACGGCGCGCGCTTCGTCGCGGCGCGCCCGACCCGGGTCGGCGTGGTGGCGATCGGCTATGCCGACGGCTATCCGCAGTTCGCGCCCAACGGCACGCCGGTGCTGATCGACGGCGCGCCCGGCGAGCTGATCGGGCGCGTGTCGATGGACATGCTGACCGTGGACCTAACCGACCACCCGCAGGCCGGGCTCGGCAGCGAGGTGCAGTTGTGGGGCGAACAGCCGCGCATCGACGCGCTGGCCGGGCGCTGCAGTTCCAGCGCCTACCGCTTGCTGTGCGGCCTCAAGCGCGCGCCGCGCACCTATCTCGGCGGTTGATCCATGCCTGACGGCGCCGGCGCGATGCCGGCGCTGCGCGTGCGGCCTCAGCGCTCGGCGACCGCGCTGTCCTTGTTGCGGAACTGGCGGCGCAGCCAGTCGTCGAGCATGCGCTTTTCGTAGCGCAGCGGATCGGTGCTCAGGCCGACCGAACTGTTGTACAGGTAGCTGGGGTCCATCAGTTTCGGCTGGCCCTGCGCCAGGACCTGGCCGTCGGCGTCGTACAGGGTGAAGTCGAGGCTGATCCGCGGCGGGTACAGGTCGCGCATCACCCGCACGTCGTTCCAGTTCGGGCCGTGCCACGGCTCGAAGTCGCCGGCGCGCTTGATGTCGGTCAGCTTGATGTCCAGGCGCTGCCCGGGCTGCAGTTGCTTGGCGGCCTGCTTCTGCAGGTAGGCGGCCAGGTCCTGTACCCAGTCGCCGCGTTCGGCTTCCCAGCGATTGCGGCTCTGCCGCAGTTCGCTGAAGGTGGACGGGTCGGCCCAGCTCACCTGCACCGGGCCGTCGCTGACGAGGCTGCGCGGCGCCTGCGGGTCGGTGACGTTGCGGATCTCGGCGGAGGCGCCGCCCGCCCACAGGCAGGCAAGCGCCAGCGCCGTCCAGGCATAGCGGATCTTCATGGCGGATCTCCAGGAGGCGTGCGCCCAGTGTGTGCCTGTGCCGGCGTGCCCGCAATCGCGGCGAGGCGTGCGGCGACGACCGTTGGCCGCCGATTCATCCGCTCCGGCGTGACGGACGGCTCACATCGCCTCGCCGCCTGCTTCACGGTGCGCGCGCGAGCATGGATGCCACTCGGAGGATGCGGGGATCGCATGAAGACGCCGTTGTTCCACCAGGCCCACACCGGCAGCGATGTGCGCCTGCAATTCATCGACTGGGCCAAGCGCCACGGCCACAGCCCGGCCAGCGGCGCGGCGGCGTTCGTCGAGCACCAGGCGAACCTGGACGAGGCGGCGCGGCAGTTGCGGCTCAACCCCGGCGACGACGTGCGCCATCTGCTGCGGCGCTACCTGGTCTCGCTCGGCGAGGCGCAGGACGTGGCCGTGCAGTTCCCGCCCAGCTACCACTACCGCAGCCCGCAGGGGCAGAGCTTCCGCTACACGCTGACCCTGGTGCTGGCCGAGGACGGTGTGGAGTGGAAGGCGCGGGTGTGGACCGGCCTGGAGTACCTGGGCCTGATCGTCGGCCGCGGTGCTGGCCCGCGCGCCAACTACACGCGCCTGGCGCGGATGGCGGTGGAGCACGAACTGGCCAGCGACGCTCCGCGTTTCACGCTCGGCTGAGCAATTCAGGAACGTTGTCATGTCCGTCGTCAGCGCACCCGAGCGACCCGTGGTTCCCGAAGAATGCCGCCGGCAATGCCGGCAGCTGGGGCCGGCGCGCGTGCAGCAGTTGCTGGAATCCTCTTCGCCGCCGCCGTGGCGCGAGGAAGCCGAGCGTTGGCTGGAAGAGCAGGCCTTGCGCAGCGCGCGCCTGACCCAGTGGATGGTGCTGGCAGGCATCGGCCTGTCGTTGCTGGGCATCGTGCTGGTGATCGCGTTCTTCTGGTGACATCGCTCGGGCAGGCGCAGCACAGGTGCTGGCTTGACGGCGGCGGAGTGGCTTAACAAGATGGGGGTTTACGCCTTGCCGCTCCTGGCGCATCGTCGTTGCGCCGCGGATGCCGGGCACCGTCTTCATCCGTTGCCGTAGGCCGCTTCCAGAGCTAGTCCGTCATGCATGCCAGTCCAGACTCCACCGCTTCCTCGTTCGCGCAGGCGACGGACCTGCAGTACCGCGAGATCTTCGACAAGATCGATTCCGGCTTCTGCGTGATCCAGATGCTGTTCGAGGGCGAGCGCGCGGTCGATTACGTGTTCCTGCAGGTCAATCCGGCCTTCGAGCGCGAGACCGGCCTGCGCGACGTGGTCGGGCGGCGCATGCGCGAGATCTCGCCGACCCACGAGGAGCACTGGTTCCAGCGCTACGGCGCCGTCGCGTTGACAGGCCGTCCGGACAAGTTCGAGAACTTCGCGACTGCGCTGGACCGCTGGTGGGCGGTGGATTCGTTCCGCGTCGGCGCGCCGGAACTGCGCCAGGTCGCCGTGCAGTTCCTCGACATCACCGAGCGCAAGCGGATGGAGCGCGACCTGGCCGAGAGCGAGGCGCGCTTCAGCGCGCTGGCCGAGGGCCTGCCGATGCCGGTGTGGGTGCTGGACGCCCAGGGCGAACTGCGCTTCACCAACACCGCCTATGCCGAATTCTTCGGCATCGATCTGGATACCGATGCTGCGCGCCCGGGTTGGGGCGACGTGCTGCATCCGGAAGACGTGGGCGTGTTCGCCTACGAATTGCGCAACGCGCTGCACGACCAGCGCAACCTGCGCGCGCTGGTGCGCGCGCGCCGCCACGACGGCGAGTGGCGCTGGGTGGAAATGACCGCGGTGCCGCGCTATTCCGCCGAGGGCCAGTTCATCGGCCTGGCCGGCAGCAGTCCGGACGTCACCGAACGCCGCGACATCGAACTGGCGCGCGAGCAACTGCTGGAATCCGAGCGCAGCGCACGCAACGCCGCCGAGAGCATGGCGCGGCTGAAGGACGAATTCCTGGCGACACTGTCGCACGAACTGCGCACGCCGCTGACCACCATCCTCGGCTGGAGCGACCTGCTGCTGCAGCGGCTGCCGCCGGGCGACCCGAGCAGCAAGGGCCTGTCGGTCATCGCCAGCAGCGCGCGCGCGCAGCAGCGGCTGATCTCGGACATGCTCGATCTCAGCAGCATGCTGCTGGGCAAGGTGCAACTGGAAGTGGAAGCGCTGGACCTGGCCGAGCAGGTGCGCGAGGCGATGCGCGCGCAGGAGCCGGTGGCCGAAGGCAAGGACCAGGCGCTGACCCTGCAGGCGCCGTCGCAGCCGTGCATGGTGCTGGGCGACGCCACGCGCCTGCAGCAGGTGTTCTGGAACCTGTTGTCCAATGCGATCAAGTTCACGCCCGCGCACGGGCGCATCGCCCTGGCGATCGCGCTCGACGACGATGGCGAGCACGTCAGCGTGGCGGTGCGCGATTCCGGCGACGGCATTCCGCCGGAGTTCCTGCCGCATCTGTTCGGGCGCTTCCGCCAGGCCGACAGCACCACCACGCGCCTGCACGGCGGCCTCGGCCTGGGCCTGGCGATCGTGCAGCAGCTGGTGGAAATGCATGGCGGCCAGATCAGCGCGGCCAGCGAAGGTCGCGGCTGCGGCTCGGTCTTCACCGTGCGCCTGCCGCTGCACCGCGATGCGCCGGGCTCGCGCCCGCTGCGCGAAGTGCGCGCGTTCGCGATGGCCGAGCAGGTGGTCGAGGCGTATTCGCTCAAGGGCGTGCGCCTGTTGGCGGTGGAGGACCAGCCGGACATGCTCGACTACCTGCGGCGCCTGCTCGAGGAGCAGGGCGCGGAGGTGGTCGCGGTGGGCTCGGCCAGCGAGGCGCTGGAGGTGCTCGACGGCGGCGGCCATGCGGTGATCGACGTGATGGTCACCGACATCGGCATGCCGGGCATGGATGGCTACGGGCTGATCCGCACCGTGCGCGAGAACATGGGCCTGGGCGCGGACGAACTGCCGGCGGTCGCGGTGACTGCGCTGGCGCGTGCCGACGATCGCCAGCGCGCGCTGCAGTCCGGCTTCCAGGAACACCTGGCCAAGCCGTACAGCGTGGCGCAGCTGGTCTCGGCGGTGCGCTTCGCGCGGCAGCGTTAGCGCGGTCTTGCCCGCCGGCTCACGCGGCCGGCGTTAGGGTGCTGCGGTTCCCCCTCAGGAGTCCGCCGATGACCCAGTTTGCCGAGCGTATCCACACCGACCAGGCGCAGATCCAGGCGCTGGAAGCGTTGATCCTGCAACTGCCCGGGCAGTCGCATGTGCGCATCGAATTGCACGACGGCAGCGTGTGCTTCGGCACCGTGTCGGTCCGGCCCAGCATCCAGCAGTTCCGCGACGCCGATGGCAACGAGGGCAGCAATGCACAGGTGCGCATCGACGACCTCGACGATCCGGCCCGGCACCGCTACCTGTGGCTGGACGAAATCCGCAGCGTGCGCCAGTTGCCGGCGCGGCCCTGGGAGACCGATCCGAGCGGCGACGCCTCTTGACGCATCTTTCACTTTTTCCGCGTCGGGGCTGTGCATCATCGGCGTTCCCCCGTGTTCCCGGATATCCAAGACACATGGCCATGTCTTCGCCGATTCGCGCCCGTTGGGTGTTGTGTGCGCTCAGTGCCGCCCTGCTCGCCGCCTGCGGCGACACCGCCAAGCACTCCATCGAGGAGGGCATGGGGCCGGATCCGGTGTTGCCCGATCCGGTCAAGCGCATGATCCCCACGGTCAAGGTCGCCGAGGTCAAGCGCTGGGCCGATGGCGCCGCGCCGGTGCCGGCCGCCGACCTGGCGGTGCAGGCCTTCGCCCGCGACCTGGACCATCCGCGCTGGCTGTACGTGCTGCCCAACGGCGACGTGCTGGTCGCCGAGACCGCCGAGCCGCCGGCACCGGAAAAGGAGAGCAGCGGCCTGCGCGACAAGATCCAGGGCGCGATGATGGCCAAGGCCGGCGCCGCCGTGCCCAGCGCCAACCGCATCACCCTGCTGCGCGACGCCGACGGCGATGGCGTCGCCGAAGTGCGCACGCAGTTCCTCAAGGGCCTGTATTCGCCGTTCGGCATGGCCCTGGTCGGCGACCGTCTGTACATCGCCAATGCCGATGCCCTGGTCAGCTTCCCGTACAAGGACGGCGACACCCAGATCACCGCCGCGCCCAGCTTCGTCGCCAACCTGCCCGGCGGCATCAACCACCACTGGACCAAAAGCCTGCTGGCCAGCCGCGACGGCAAGAAGCTGTACGTGGGCGTCGGCTCCAACAGCAACGTCGCCGAGAACGGCATGGAGCAGGAGCTCAACCGCGCCGCGATCCTGGAAGTGGACGCCGCCAGCGGCGCTACCCGCGTGTTCGCCAGCGGCCTGCGCAATCCGGTCGGCCTGGCCTGGCAGCCCGGCACCGACACGCTGTGGACCGTGGTCAACGAACGCGACGAGATCGGCAGCGACCTGGTGCCGGATTATCTGACCTCGGTGCGCGAGGGCGGTTTCTACGGCTGGCCGTACAGCTACTACGGCCAGCACGTGGACGAGCGCGTGCAGCCGCAGAACCCGGAGATGGTGGCCAGCGCGATCAAGCCGGACTACGCGCTGGGCGCGCATACCGCCTCGCTGGGCCTGGCCTTCTACGAAGGTGCGCTGCTGCCGCAGCCCTACCGCGGCGGCGCCTTCATCGGCCAGCACGGCTCCTGGAACCGCGACCCGCCGTCGGGCTACAAGGTGATCTACGTGCCCTTCGCCAACGGCAAGCCCAGCGGCAAGCCGCAGGACGTGCTGACCGGCTTCCTCGACGCAGAGGGCCGCGCGCAGGGCCGCCCGGTCGGCGTGGCGGTGGACAAACCGGGCGCGCTGCTGGTCGCCGACGACGTCGGCAATGTGGTGTGGCGGGTGACGCCGAAGCCGGGGAAGTGAGCGGTCTGGTTAGCCGCGTGTTTCCGCATCGATCGTAGGGGCGGCTTCGGTCGCGGTGCTGGGTTCATGGTCGCGATGCGGGATTGATGGCTGCGACGTGGGCTTCATGGTGAAGCCCGATCGCGGCTTAGGCCGTTCCTGCAAAGGACCACTGCGGCGGTGTGGCGCGTGCCCCCAGGGCTGCTGCAGCGCGCATCTCATCGCGCGGCCGCGTGCTTCGAAAAACAGGGAAAACCACGACCGCAGCCGCTTCCTGGAAGCCGGCCTTGTTTGCTGCAATCAAAAATCGCGCGAGTGAGCACGAGGGCAACTCCATCTCTGCTAACGCATGCAGGAGCGGCGTCGGCCGCGACCGGGATGCGCCTGGCAAGGCCCGATCGCGGCCGACGCCGCTCCTGCACGTTTGATTGACCGAGCCGAAAGCCCGGTGTCAGTGCTCCACAGGCGCCGGCTCCACACCGAAGCGGCGGGCATAGCCGCGTTCGTTGAAGACGCGCTCCACCTCGGTGTCGCCCAGTTCCGGGGCGGCGTAGACGGCATACACCACGCTGCCATCGTCGCGTGCGCCGCGCTGGTGCAGGCGGTAGCGCGGACGCCCGGTGCCGGTGTTCTCCGGGTAGTGCAACGGCGGCTGGCTGCCATCCAGGTCCACCTCGCTGTTGTCGACGACGCCGCCGATGAACACTGCGCGCATGCTGCCTCTCCGGTCATTGGGTGCCTTGCAGCCTAGGCGCGGCGATGTTGCCGAAACATCAATGATGCGTTGGATTCGCGCAAAACCGGGGTCGCCGCGCACTGCCGGTAGAATGCGCGTCCCTGTTCCGATGACTCACGCCCGATGCCGGCTGCGCAAGACGCCCCCCTCGACACCCTGTTCCTCCCGTTCGCCCAGGGCGTGCTGCGCTGGCCTGCCGGCAAGGTGCTGTTCCTGCGCGCCCGCG
>NZ_AQOJ01000915.1:0-1420 GCF_000364685.1 Xanthomonas sp. SHU 166 | reverse complement strand
GGCTGGACCCCGCCGCAGGCGCAGCCGGCCATCGTCGGCATCGGCGCCAGCCCTGGCCTGGCGATCGGCGTGGTGCACAAGCTGGCCGGCCACGACGTCGCGGTGGCGGATACGCCGGTGCCGCTGAGCGACGGCGGCGCCCTGCTGCACGACGCCCTGCAGCGCACCCGCACGCAACTGCAGGCCATCGAGGAGGACACCCGGCGCCGCCTCGGCGCCGGCGATGCGGCGATCTTCCGCGCCCAGGCCGAACTGCTCAACGACACCGACCTGATCACCCTGGCCTGCCAACTGATGGTCGAGGGCCACGGCGTCGCCTGGTCCTGGCAGCAGTCGGTCGAACGCCTGGCCAACAAGCTCTCGGCGCTGGGCAATGCGGTGCTGGCCGGGCGCGCCAGCGACCTGCGCGACGTCGGCCGCCGGGTGCTGGCACACCTGGATCCGAGCCTGGCCGGCGGCAGCCTGGCGCAGTTGCCGGCCGCCCCGTGCGTCCTGCTCGCCCACGACCTGTCGCCGTCGGACACCGCCAACCTCGACACCGCGCGCGTGCTCGGCCTGGCCACCGCCGTGGGCGGCCCGACCTCGCACACCGCGATCCTCTCGCGCACCCTCGGCCTGCCGGCGCTGGTCGCCGGCGGCGCCGACCTGCTGGACCTGGAGGACGGCGCCACCGTCATCGTCGACGGCAGCAACGGCCGCCTGTACCTGGCGCCGTCGGAGGCCGACCTGGCCTCGGCCCGCGCCTACATCGAGGAACAGCAGCAACTGCGCGCGCGCGAGGCCGAGCAGCGCAACCAGCCGGCGCAGACCGAGGACGGCCATCGCCTGGAGATCGGCGCCAACGTCAACCTGCCCGAGCAGGTCGCCGCGGCACTGGCGCAGGGCGCCGAGAGCGTGGGCCTGATGCGCACCGAATTCCTGTTCCTGGAGCGCGGCAGCACGCCCAGCGAGGACGAGCAGTACGCCACCTACACGGCGATGGCGCAGGCGCTGGACGGCCGCGCATTGATCGTGCGCGCCCTGGACATCGGCGGCGACAAGCAGGTCGCGCACCTGAACCTGCCGCGCGAGGACAACCCGTTCCTGGGCGTGCGCGGCGCGCGCCTGCTGCTGCGCCGCGCCGACCTGCTGCAACCGCAACTGCGCGCGCTGTACCGCGCGGCCAAGGACGGCGCGCGCCTGGCGATCATGTTCCCGATGATCACCTCGGCTGCGGAACTGCTGACGCTGCGCGCCGAATGCGAGCGCCTGCGCGCGGAACTGCAGGCGCCGGAGGTGCCGCTGGGCATCATGATCGAAGTGCCGGCCGCGGCGATCCAGGCCGATGCGCTGGCGAAACACGCGGACTTCTTCTCGATCGGCACCAACGACCTGACCCAGTACACCCTGGCCATCGACCGGCAGAACCCGGACCTGGCCG
>NZ_AQOJ01000914.1:0-675 GCF_000364685.1 Xanthomonas sp. SHU 166 | reverse complement strand
CCGAGGCCGACAGCCTGCATCCGGCGGTGCTGCGCCTGATCCGCACCACCGTCGAGGGCGCCGCGCGCCACGGGCGTTGGGTCGGCGTGTGCGGCGGCCTGGCCGGCGATGCGTTCGGCGCGGCCCTGCTGGCCGGCCTGGGCGTGCACGAGCTGTCGATGACGCCCAACGACATCCCCGCGGTGAAGGCGCGCCTGCGCGGCAGCCGTCTGGATGCGCTGCAGGCGCTGGCGCAGCGCGCGCTGGACTGCGAAAGCGCGGCCGAGGTGCGCGCGCTCGACGGAGCCGGCGCATGAGCGTCGATGCCGTCACCGTCACCCTGAATCCGGCGATCGACCTGACCGTGGCCATCGACCGGCTGCAGCCGGGCCAGGTGCACCGTGCGCGCAGCGCCCATGCCATCGCCGGCGGCAAGGGCATCAACGTCGCCGCCTGCCTGGCCGACGCCGGCCTGCGCTGCGCCGCGCTCGGCGTGCTCGGCGCCGGCAATGCGCCGGTATTCGAAACCCTGTTCGCCGACCGCGGCATCGACGATCGCTGCCTGCGCGTGCCCGGCGACACCCGCAGCAATCTCAAGCTGGTCGCCGCCGACAGCGGCGCCACCACCGATATCAACCTGCCCGGCCTGGCCCTGGACCAGGCCCAGCTCGATACCGTCGGCGCGCGCCTGGCCGA
>NZ_AQOJ01000913.1:0-3805 GCF_000364685.1 Xanthomonas sp. SHU 166 | reverse complement strand
GGGCGGCGCCCGGCGGTGAGGGTGCGCCAGGTGTGGCCGCCGTTGAGCGCCAGCAGCGCATCGGCCGCGGCCGGGCCGGCACTGCCGGCCGGGTACTGCGGGGTCTCGTCGGCCGAGGTCTGCCAGGCGTCGAGGATCGGCTGCACGATGGTCCAGGCCGCCTCGACCATGGTCGCGTCCTGGAACAGGCCGGCCTCGCCGTGCATGCAGTCCTGCAGCAGGCGTTCGTAGCCCACCGTGTATTCCTTGGGGAACCAGTCGCGGTAGCGGAAATCCATGCGCACCGGCGCCAGGCTGACCCGCGCGCCCGGGCGCTTGACGTCGAATTGCAGCGAGATGCCCTCGTCTGGCTGGATGTGCAGCACCAGCCAGTCCGGGCCGTAGCCGCCGATCTCGGCGCTGCGCAGCGGCGCCAGCGGCGCCGGCTTGAAGCGGATCGCGATCTCGGTGGTGCGCTCGCGCAGGCGCTTGCCGGTGCGCAGGTAGAACGGCACGCCGGCCCAGCGCCAGGTGTCCACTTGCAGCTTCATCGCCACATAGGTCTCGGTGTTGGAATCCGGCGGCACCGTGTCTTCCTCGCGGTAGCCCGGCACGGCGTTGCGGCCGATCGCGCCCGCCGCGTACTGGCCGCGGACCACGTCGGCCGGACTCAGCGGCCGCACCGCCTCGATCACCTCGGCACGCCGGCGCAGCATCGCCGCCGGGGTGAAGGCCGCCGGCGGTTCCATCGCGATCATCGCCAGCAGCTGGAACAGGTGGTTGGGCACCATGTCGCGCAGGCAGCCGGTGGGGTCGTAGAAGCCGCCGCGGCCTTCCACGCCGATGGTCTCGGCCGCGGTGATCTGCACGTGGTCGATGCGGTCGCGGTTCCACACCGGCTCGAACAGGCCGTTGGCGAAGCGGAAGGCGAGGATGTTCTGCACCGTTTCCTTGCCGAGGAAATGGTCGATGCGGAACACCTGGTCCTCGTCCAGCACGCGGCCGACGATGGCGTTGAGCTCGCGTGCGCTCTGCAGGTCGTGGCCGAACGGCTTCTCCACGATCACCCGGCGCCAGCCGCTGCTGGCGCTCTGCTTGACCAGCCCGGCCGACCCCAGCTGTTCGATCACCGGGGCGAAGAAGCGTGCCGCGGTGGCCAGGTAGAACAGCACGTTGCCGCCGGTGCGGTACTGCGCGCCGATCTTCTCCAGCAGCGCGCCCAGGCTGCGATAAGTGCCGGCATCGTTGAAGTCGCCGCGCAGATAGTGCAGGCGCGAACGCAGCCAGCCCCACACCTCCTCGTCCAGGCCATCGGCCTTGAACTCCGCGTCGCGGTCGGCCATCAGCCCGCGCATCGCATCGCCGAGCATGCGCCGCCACGCCACTTCGCTGACCGCGCCGTGGTCCACGCCGATCACCGCGAATTCCTCGGGCAGCGCACCGCTGTGGCGCAAGTTGTACAGCGCCGGCAGTACCAGGCGCCGGGTCAGGTCGCCGCGGGCGCCGAACACCACGATCAGACAGGGAGGAGTGGTCTGGGAGGCATCGCTCATGGATGGGTGTCCTGTTCGCCGATCAAGCCATGCAGGCGCAGCGCCGCGTGGATCAGCGCCACGTGCGAATAGCCCTGCGGGAAATTGCCGAGCATGCGGCCGCTGCGCGGGTCGTACTCCTCGGCCAACAGGCCGACGTCGTTGCACAGCGCGAGCAGGCGCTCGAACAGCGCGCGCGCCTGCTCGCCGCGGCCGAGCAGCGTGTAGTTCTCCACCAGCCAGAAACTGCAGGCGATGAAGGTGCCCTCGCCGGCCGGCAGGCCGTCGCCGCTGGCGTCGTCGGCGCGGTAGCGCTCGACCAGGCCGTCGATGCTCAGGTGTTCGGCGATGGCGTCGGCGGTAGCGGCCACGCGCGGATCGTCCGGCGGCAGGAAGCCGACCAGCGGGATCAGCAGGGTCGCCGCGTCCAGCCGTTCGCTGCCGTAGCTCTGCACGAAGTAGCCATTGCGGTGCACGCCCTGCGCCAGCACCTGCGCATGGATCTCGTCGGCCAGCGCGCGCCAGTGCGCGCGTTGCGCGGCGTCGGCATCGGTGACGCCGTCGCGCGCGCCGCAGTCGAACGCCAGCCACGCCATCACCTTGGAATGCACGAAGTGCTGGCGCTTGTCGCGGATCTCCCAGATGCCCTCGTCCGGCTCGCGCCAGCGCTGCTCCAGCACCTCCAGCAACTGCCGCGCCAGCGAGCGGCCATGCACCGCCGTGGCCATGCCCTCGTGGTGGCCGCGGTGGAACGCGGCGATCACCTCGCCATAGACATCGAGCTGGAACTGGCCGACCGCAGCATTGCCCACGCGCACCGGCGAAGCGCCTTCGTAGCCGGGCAGCCAGTCCACCGTCCATTCGGACATGCGCCGCTCGCCGCCGATGCCGTACAGCGCCTGCAACTGGTCGGGCGAGCCGGCCACGGTGCACTGCAGCCAGCCATGGAACGCGGCAGCCTCGTCGAAATAGCCGGCCGCGCGCAATGCGGTCAGGGTGAACACCGCATCGCGCAGCCAGCAGAAGCGGTAGTCCCAGTTGCGCTCGCCGCCCAGACGTTCGGGCAGCGAGGTGGTCGGTGCGGCGACGATGGCGCCGGTGGGCAGGTAACTCAGGCCCTTCAGCACCACCAGCGAGCGCCGCACCGCCTCGGTCCACGGGCCGGCATGCAGGCAGCGGTGCGACCAGCCGTGCCAGAACGCCTCGGTCTGCGCCAGCGCCTGCTCCGGCGCTAGCAACGGCGGCAGCTGCAGGTGCGAGGCGCCGTGGCTGAGCACGAACCAGGTGCTTTCGCCGGCCTCCAGCACGAACTCGGCTTCGGTGGCGAAGCCGTGGCCGTGCATGGCCTGCGGGCTGCGCAGCGCGATCTGGTCCGGCCCGGCCACCGCCTGCAGGCCGCCCTCGATCTGCGACACCCAGGGAATGGTGCGGCCGTAGTTGAAGCGCAGCTGCAGCTGCATGCGCAGCGGCACACGGCCGTGCAGGCCGCGCACGATCCGCACCACGTGGTTGTGCATCACCTCGTCGTGGCTGGCGACCATGAAGTCGAGCAGCGCCACCGCGCCGGTGTCGGTCTCGAACCGCGTCTCCAGCACCAGGCTGCCGTCGCGGTAGGCACGGGTGCTGGTGAAGTCGCCCTGCGGCGCGATCGCCCAGCGGCCGTGATCGGGTTCGCCGAGCAGGGCGGCGAACAAGGCATCGGAATCGAAGCGCGGCAGACACAGCCAGTCGATCGAGCCGCGACGGTCCACCAGAGCCGCGCTGCGGCAGTTGCCGAGCATGGCGTAGTCTTCGATTCGCGAGGCCATCGTGGGCGCCGGTGCGGAGGAGCGGCGAGTCTGCCAGCGCCGGTGTTTGCGTCGCGTAATCGCCGCGCGGCGCCGTTCAGGCGCGCGCAAGCGGCCGGCTGCGGCTACACTGCGGCTGCGCATGACTTCCGATCCCGCTGCCGCCGCCCTGCGCACTCTGGTCCTGGAGGACGATCCGATACTGCGCGATCGCATCCTGGTGCCGGGCCTGCGCCGTTTCGGCTTCGCCGCCGACGGCTGCGGCACCGGCGCGGAACTGCAGCAGCGGGTGCAGCGCGAGGGCGCCGAGATCGTGGTGCTGGATGTCGGCCTGCCCGACACCGACGGCTTCACCCTGGCCGGCGCGCTGCGCCTGCAATACCCGGACCTGGGCATCGTCATGCTGACCAGCCTGGGCCAGACCGAGGACCGCATCCGCGGCCTGACCGGCGGCGCCGACGCCTATCTGTCCAAGCCGGTGGAAATCGACCTGCTGGCCGCGACCCT
>NZ_AQOJ01000912.1:0-6718 GCF_000364685.1 Xanthomonas sp. SHU 166 | reverse complement strand
CGCCGCCGCGCTGACCGGCAGCGAACGCCGGCTGTGCCTGCGCCTGCTCGAGCAACCGGGCCTGCTGGTGGCGCGCGAGGCCTTGATCGCCGCGCTCACCGACCGCGTGTACGACTTCGACGCGCACCGCCTGGATTCGATGGTGCACCGCCTGCGCAGCAAGGTGCAGCGCCGCTGCGGCGAGCCACTGCCGCTGGCCGCGGTGCACGGCAAGGGCTACATCTTCGATCCCGCCGGCTGACGCGCACCGCGCGCGCGCGGCGCCGCGGCGCACAGACCTTCCGGGCAGGCGCTACATCGCCACCGCATCGGCGTGCGGCAGCACGATGCGGAAGCGCGTGCCCACGCCCACCGTGCTGTGCACCTGGATTCGGCCGCCGGCGCGCACTACCAGGTCGCGCACCACCGCCAGGCCCAGGCCGGTGCCGCTGTCGGCGGGCTTGGTGCTGTAGAACGGCTCGAACACCTGCGCGGCCACCTCCGCCGGCATGCCGTGGCCGTCGTCGGCGACCTCGATGACGGTGCCCTCGTCCTCGCTGGATACGGCGATGTCGAAATGGCCGCGGTCGGCGATCGCGTCGCGGCTGTTGGAGGCCAGATTCAGCAGCATCAGGTCGAACTGGCTGCGCTCGAAACGAATCGCCGCCGGCGCCGCCGGCAGCGCGCAGCGCAGCACGATCCGCGCTTCCAGCAACTGCCGCAGCATCGGCTGCAAGGCCTCCACCGCGGCCGCGGCGTCGAAGCGTTCGACATGCTCGGCGTCGCGGCGGCTGAAGCGCAGCAGCCGGCGCACGATGGTCATGCCGCGCTCGGCCGATGCCTCCACCGCCGCCAGGCTGTCCTCCAGCTGCGCGATGCGCTGCGCGTCGCTGGTCAGGTCGTCGTCGTGGCGCGCGGCGGCGAAGCCGGACATCACCGCCAGGATGTTGTTGAAGTCGTGGGCCAGGCCGCTGGCCATGCGCTCGGTGATCTCGCGTTTCTGCGCGTGGATCAGCTGGGTCTGTGCGCGTTCGCGTTCCTGCATCTCCTGCTGCAGGCGCTGGCCGCGCGCGTTGGATTCGCGCAGGCTCTCGCGCAGCGCCTCGGTGGTGCGGTCCAGCAGCAGCGCCACCAGCAGGTAACTGAACAGCACCGGCAGCACGTTGAACAGCGCCTGCGCCGGCGCGCCGGCCAGTTCGGCCAGCGCATCGCGGCCCACGCCGACGCCGAGCATCAGCAGCAAGGCGACGAAGGTGACCCACAGCGCGCGGCGCCCCAGCACCAACCCGGCCAGGATCAGCACCAGCATCTGCGCCAGTTGATCCGGCAACTGCCGCTGGAAGCCGTGGATGGCGGCGTTGACCAGCAACGAGCCGAGCATCGCCCCGAGCAGCAGCCGCACGCCGCCGCGCAGGGCGCCATGGCGCACGCGCACGAAGCCGATCGCCGCGCACACCCCGATCAGCAGACTCATGGTCAACGAAATCAGCATGCCCGGCGGCAGCGGCTGCCCGCGCAGCTCCGGCCAGGCCAGCACCACCGCCACCACGATCGTGGCGGGAATGGTCACCGCCAGGAACAGCAGCAGCAACTGGATCACCCGCGCATTGCGCCGATCCACCTCGTCCACCAGCGGCGCGCGGCCCAGCCAGTTCCAGAACGCCTTCGCCATGCCGCCGTGCTCCATTCCCGTTCAGTGAGAATCCGATGATGATCATGCGAGAACTTGCAGGTGACAAGCCGGTGACGGCGGGCCTAAGTTCGCATGACGGAACACGCCCGGGGACGACGGCGCTGTTTCCAGACCACTCCAGACCGATGCGGAGGCGCACACGCGCCGCCGACGTCACCTTCTGCCCTGCCGTTTTTTCAGCCCGAGATCGCCATGAACGCATGCTCTTCCCTGCGCGGCACCGCCGCCCGTCATCCGATTCCCCGCGCGTACAGCACCCTGGCCCTGGCCTGCGCGCTGTGCCTGTCGTCGACGGCGATGGCGCAGACGCCCACCCCCAGCACCGCGACGACCGCCAGCACCCAACCCGCCACCGGCACCGACGCTACGGCCAGCGACGCCAGCGCCACGCCGGCCGCGACCACCTACGACCCCAGCGTCTACTTCAAGGCCACCGGCAGCGCCGACAGCAACGCCGGCGCCGACGCCGACGGCGACGAAGCGCTGGCCGCCGGCGAGGCCGCCTCGGCGGTCGGCACCGGCACCATCGCGCTCGGCGGCGGTGCGGTCGGCTACGCCAACCACGCGGTGGCGGTGGGCCACAACAGCCTGGCCACCGAGGTCTCCACCACCGCCGTCGGCGGCATGCTCGACCTGGATTTCTCCTACCAGCCCAACGGCGTGGTGATCCTGCAGCAGACTTCGGCCACCGGCGTGGCCGCCACCGCGCTGGGCGCCGGCGCCCAGGCCAGCGGCAAGTACAACGTGGCGGCCGGCGCCGGCGCGATCGCCAGCGACCGCTCCAGCGTCGCCGTCGGCGGCATCGTCGACGTGGGCGAGGAGATGAGTCCGGGCTTCGGCGCCGAAGGCACCCAAATGCAGGCCACGCAGGCCACCGGCCCGCTGTCCACCGCGCTGGGCGGCGGCGCGCTGGCCACGGCCTACAGTTCCACCGCGGTCGGCGCCCTGGCCGAAGCCAGCGCCAACCGCACCGTCGCCGTCGGCACCACCGCGGTGGCCAACCAGTACGCCGCCGTCGCGGTGGGCGCGCAGAGCCAGGCCACCGCCGAGTGGGCCACCGCCTTCGGCAACGGTGCACGCGCCTGGGGCACCCACAGCGTGGCCATGGGCCCCAGCGCGTTCGCCCAGAACGACGACGCCACCGCGGTCGGCCCGGCCGCGTTCGCCGGCGGCGTCGGCTCCACCGCGCTCGGCAACGGCTCCTGGGCCGGCGGCACCCGCAGCCTGGCTCTGGGCGGGGGCATGGTGTGGAACGGCAACTTCTTCCTCGATACGCCGGTGCTGTTCTACGACAGCATCGCCATCGGCACCAAGTCCGATGTGTTCGGCGACCAGTCGATCGCGATCGGCCCCGGCGCGCGGGTCGGCAACTCGCAGTTCGTCAACGACAAGCAGACCATCACCAACAACAGCGTGGCGCTGGGCGCCGGTTCGGTCGCCGAACGCGACAACACCGTGTCCATCGGCGCAGCGGGCGCCGAGCGCCAGCTCACCAACCTGGCCGCCGGCACCATGGATACCGACGCGGTCAACCTGGCGCAGCTGCGCAACGTCGCCGCCGCGTTCGGCGCCGGCAGCGTGGTCGACGCCAACGGCAACCTGATTGGCGGCAATTACCTGGTGCAGGGCACGCACTACACCGACCTGGGGTCGGCGATGGGCGCGCTCGACACCGCCCTCACCGGCTTCGGCAACCGCCTGAACACCATCGGCGGTTCCGGCGGCATCAGCGTCGGCGGCGGCGACGGTGCGGCGAGCGCGCCGAGCACCGGCGCCGGCACCAATGCCGTGGCCGTGGGTTCCGGGGCCACCGCCAACGGCAACAACGGCCTGGCGATGGGCGCGCAGTCGCTGGCCTATGGCCCCAACGACACCGCCATCGGCGGCAACGCCACGGTCAATGCCGACGGCAGCACCGCGGTCGGCGCCAACGCCCGCGTCGCCGCGGTGGCGACCAACGCGGTCGCGCTCGGCGAGAGCGCCAATGCCTCGGCCGCCTCGGCCACCGCGCTCGGCCAGGGCGCCTCGGCCAGCGCCGCCAATTCGGTGGCGCTGGGCCAGGGCTCGGTCGCCAACCGCGCCAACACGGTCTCGGTGGGCAGCGCGGGCAACGAACGCCAGGTCGCCAACGTCGCCGCCGGCAGCGCCGACACCGACGCGGTCAATGTGGCGCAGATGCGCGCCGGCAACAGCGCCACCCTGAGCAGCGCCAACGCCTACACCAACACCCGCATCACCGCGCTGGACGACAGCTTCAACCAGTTGCGCACCGACACCGAGCATCGCCTCGACGGCATGGACCGGCGCATGGACCGGCTCGGCGCGATGAGCGCGGCGATGCTCAACATGGCGGTCAACGCCGCCGGTACGCAGAGCCCGCGCGGGCGCGTGTCGGTCGGCGCCGGCTTCCAGGGCGGGCAGCAGGCGCTGTCGGTCGGCTACGCCCGCAAGATCGGCGCGCGCGCCTCGTTCAGCCTGGGCGGCGCCTTCAGCAGCGGCGAGTCCTCGGCCGGCATCGGCGTGGGCATCGATCTGTGACGTCACGCGGCGCCGCGCGCGCCGCCGTTTTCTTCTTCTCACCTCTCTTTCCAGGATCCGCAGATGATGTCTTCCAATACGCTCGCCGCTGCCCTCGCCGCCGTCCTGTTCGCCGGTGGCGCGCAGGCGGCCTCCCCCACCATCGGCCTGGGCGGTGTGCAAGGTCCGGTGCCGCAATCGGCCAGCGCCAACGACCTGGGCCAGCGCTTCATCGTCAAGACCCGTGACGGCGGCACACAGGCGCGCAGCCTGCTGGCCAGCACCCTCAGCAGCGCGGTGGCGCGCAGCGGCATGCAGCGCGCGCAGATCGGCAGCAACGGCCTGACGCTGCGCAGCGCAGTCAGCGCCAAGGTGCTGCGCGACATGGCGGTGCCGGGCTGGCATGTGGTGCAGACCTCGCGCCACCTCAGCGACAGCGAGCGCACCGCCTTCATCAACGAGCTGAAGGCCGATCCGTCGGTGGTGTCGGTGCAGGTCGATCGGCTGTACCGGCGCCTGGACGAGGCCAGCGTGCGCCTGCCGGCCGCCATCGCGGCCGCCGCCTCCACCACCCCCAACGATCCGGCCTACGCCAAGCTGCAGTGGAACTTCCACGACCCGGTCGGCGGGGTCAACGCCGAGCAGGGCTGGACCCGCTCCACCGGCAAGGGCGTGGTGGTGGCGGTGGTCGATACCGGCGTGGTCAAGGACAATCCGGATCTGGCCGCCAACGTGCTGCCCGGCTACGACATGATCACCGACCACCGCGTCTCGCGCCGCGACACGGACGGTCGCGTGGCCGGCGGCTACGACCTGGGCGACTGGGTGGAAGCCGACTACTGCACCGCGCTGGGCGCGTCCGGCAATGCGCCGGCGCCGAGTTCGTGGCATGGCAGCCATGTCTCCGGCACCATCGCCCAGGTCACCAACAACAACCTGGCCACGGCCGGCCTGGCCTACGACGCCAAGATCGTGCCGGTGCGCGTGCTCGGCTCCTGCGGCGGCTTCGGCAGCGACATCGCCGACGGCATGCTGTGGGCCGCGGGCCTGCCGGTGGCCGGCCTGCCGACCAACCCGAACCCGGCCGAGGTGATCAACATGAGCCTGGGCAGCGGCGCGCCGGACACCTGCCCGCAGATCTACCAGGACGCGATCGACCAGATCAACGCCAAGGGCACGATCATCGTGGTCGCCGCCGGCAACTCCAACGCCAATGCCTCCACGTACACCATGTCCTCCTGCAACGGCGTGATCAGCGTCGGCGCCTCGCGGGTGAACGGCGGCCGCGCCAGCTACTCCAACTACGGCACGCGCGTGGACATCGCCGCGCCGGGCGGTGGCGGCGACGTCGACGGCAACCCGAACGGCTACATCTTCCAGGTGATCAACGGCGGCACCCAGAGCCCGACCGGCGACTGGCAGATCGGCGGCATGGCCGGCACCTCGATGGCCTCCCCGCACGTGGCCGCGGCGGTGGCGATGGTGCAGAGCGTGGCCAAGACGCCCTTCAGCTGGACCGGCATGCGCGACCTGCTGCGCGCCAGCGCGCGGCCGTTCCCGGTGGCGATCCCCACCAGCACGCCGATCGGCGCCGGCATCCTGGACGTGGACATGCTGCTGCAGATGGCCACCACCCCGCCGTGCGATCCGTCCGACAGCAGCTGCGTGCCGCCGACCAAGACCCTGGTCAACAAGGTGGAGATGCGCGGCATCGGCAGCCAGGGCGGCGACGCGCTGTACAGCTTCCAGGCCGCGGCCGGCACGGTGGTCAGCTTCATGACCTTCGGCGGCACCGGCAACGTGGCGATGTACGTGTCGGCGGGCAAGACGCCGACCAGCAGCAGCTACGACGCCCGTTCCACCCGTGCCGGCACCACCCAGGCGGTGCGCCTCACCCCGTCCAGCGCCACGACCTACTACGTGCGCCTGAGCGGCAGCTACAGCGGCCTGACCCTGGTCGGGCGGCAGTAACGCCCGATCGCGCGGCGGCGCCGTTCGCCGCCGCGCCACGTGCGCGGGAGGAGAACCTGCCGCAGCGGTTCCGAAAGCAGCGACGTGCCTACTATGACGCAATTCGCCCGCCTTCCGGCGGGCATTTTTTTGCTGGATGGTGCACGGCGGTGCGGCGCGAGACCGCAAGCCCCTCTCCCACCGGGAGAGGGGTTGGGGTGAGGGTGCGGCACGAGGCGCGGTGCAATGGGCGAGGCGAGGCGGCGCCCGACCCTCATCCGGCCCTCCGGGCCACCTTCTCCCGGTGGGAGAAGGAAAAGCGCTAGCGGCTTTCGCGCAGGAACCGGGCCATCGACGACACTCCCGGCAGCGCCGGCTGGAACTGCCCGGCGACGTCGACGAAGCCGCGCATCACCGCGATCTCGCGCGGGGTGCGGTTCAAGGTATCGCGCAGTTCCGGATCGGCACCGGCGCGCAGCAGGCGCTGCACCAGCAGCGGCAGGCCGTGCAGCGCGGCCAGGTGCAGCGGGCCGAAGCCGCGCGGATCCTGCACCTCCAGGCTGACCTCCTCGTCGAGCA
>NZ_AQOJ01000911.1:0-5907 GCF_000364685.1 Xanthomonas sp. SHU 166 | reverse complement strand
CGGCGCCGACCAGCGGCCGCCGGCCCAGCCAGTGCGCCGAGGCCAGCACGATGGCGCGCGGCCGCGGCAGCGTCGCCGCCAGTTCGGCCAGCCGCGTGCCGACCAGGCCGGGCTGCAGCGCGGTCATCGGCGAACCGTGCGAGATGTACAGGGAAGGCAAACGCGCCATGGCAGGTCTCCACAGTGGGGGGCGGCACGGTGGCGCGCGCGGCCAGCGCCGGGCGTTCGTGCAGGCGACCAGGGTATTTCCGCCATCTGCGGGAATAAATTACCCTGCCGCCGACGATCCATTTCAGGAACCGAAACAATGGACACGCTGGAGGCGATGCGGGTCTTTGTCGCCGTGGTCGACCGCAACGGCTTCAACGCCGCCGCCGACGCGCTGGGCATTTCCACCGCCAGCGTCACCCGCCAGGTGGCGTGGCTGGAACAGCGCCTGGGCTCGCGCCTGCTCAACCGCACCACCCGCCGGGTCAGCCCGAGCAGTGTCGGCGCGGCGTATTACCAGCGCTGCCAGTTGCTGCTGGCCGAGTTCGACGACATGGAGGCGGCGGTCGGCGAGCAGGCGCTGACGCCCTCCGGCACGCTGCGGATCAACGCACCGTTCAGTTTCAGCGTCGCCCGGCTGGGCCCGCGCCTGGCCGGCTACAGCGCGCGCTATCCGCAGGTCGCCCTCGATCTGTCGCTGTCGGACCGCCTGGTGGACATCGTCGAGGAAGGCTACGACCTGGCGATCCGCATCACCCGCCAGGTGGCGCCCACCTTGATCGCGCGCAAGCTCGGCGAAGTGCAGGCGTTCCTGTGCGCGTCGCCGGACTACCTGGCGCGTGCCGGCACCCCGCAGCTGGCCGCCGACCTCGCCGGCCACGCCTTCCTCAGTTACAGCTACGTGCAGGACGACCTGACCCTGCACGGCCCCGACGGCGCGACCCAGGTGCGGGTGGCCGGCACCCTGCGCGCCAACTGCGGCGACGTGCTGCGCGAGGCGGCCATCGCCGGCATGGGCGTCACCGTGCAACCGGACTTCATGGCCGAAGCGGCGCTGGAGGACGGCCGCCTGGTGCGGGTGCTGCCCGACCACGAGATCGGGCCGATCGGCGTCTACGCGGTGTACGCCAGCCGCAGCCACCTCGCGCCGAAGGTGCGCAGCTTCATCGACTACCTGGTCGAAGTGGGCATCGATCGCACGATGCGCTCCCCGGCCGAGAGCTGAACCGCGGCGCGCGGACCGGACACAACATCCCGCCGATGGCGCTGATCGCGGCGGCCACGCATGCGCACAATGCCCGCGCTTTTCCCCTCACCTTCAGGAGTCCGCGCATGAGCAAGATCGCGATCGTCTACTTCAGCGGCTACGGCCACACCGTCAAGCAGGCCGAGGCCGTGCACGCCGGCGCCGCCAGCGTCGGCGAGGCCACGCTGTACCGCATCGACCAGGACGGCAACCTGCCCGACGGCGCCTGGGAGGCGATCGGCCAGGCCGACGCCATCGTCTACGGCAGCCCGACCTACATGGGCGGCCCGGCCTGGCAGTTCAAGAAATTCGCCGACGCCAGCTCCAAGCCGTGGTTCGCGCAGGCCTGGAAGGACAAGATCGCCGCCGGCTTCACCAACTCGGCCTCGGTCAACGGCGACAAGTTCGCCACCATCGAATACTTCTGGACCCTGGCCCAGCAGCACGGCCAGATCTGGGTCGGCACCGGCCTGCTGCCGTCCAACACCAAGGCGCACGGCCCCGACGACGTGAACTGGACCGCCGGCTCCGGCGGCGCGCTGGCGATCTCGCCGTCCGACGCCTCGCCGGACGAGGCGCCGCGCAGCGGCGACCTGGAAACCGCGCGCCTGCTCGGCAAGCGCGTGGCCGAGTTCGCGGCCAAGCTCAAGGGCTGAGCCAGGCGGTGCCGCCCGCAAAGGGCGGCACCCTGCATCGCGATCGCGGCGGTCTCCGGGCGAGGCGATGCCCCTTCGGCGCCCGGCCTTGCCGGTCGGGTGCTTCTTCGAGGCAACAATGCCCTCGCGCTGCGGCGCTGCCGCGTGTTCTCTGCATTCTGGTCTCGCCATGCACCGGCCCTCGGCCAGCGTCATCGCGCTACACCGTGCCACCCACTGGATGCGCCGCACGCAGATGATCGATGAACACGCGCAGCTTCGGCGGCAGGTGTTCGCGCGCCGGGTAGTAGATGTGCCAGCCGGCGAACGGCGCGTGCCAATCGTCCAGCACCTGCTGCAAGCGGCCGGCGGCGACGTCGGCGGCCACCTGCCATTCGAACGCCTGGCCCAGGCCCAGACCGCGGCACGCGGCGTCCAGGCCGACCGCGGTGTCGTTGACCACCAGCCGTCCGCTGACTTCGACCAGGAAATCGTGGCCGTCGCGGGTGAACTCCCAGGCCTGCAGGCGGCCGTCGGTGCGGCGCCAGCGGATGCAGTCGTGCGCGGCCAGTTCGGCCGGCGTGCGCGGCACTCCATGCACAGCGAAATACGCCGGCGCAGCCACCACCGTCTGCCGCTGCGGCGGTCCCAGCGGCACCGCGATCATGTCGCGCGCCAGGCTCTCGCCCAGGCGGATGCCGGCGTCGAAGCCGCCGGCGACGATGTCGGCCAGGGTCCGGTCCGAATACAGCTCCACGCTGACTTCCGGGTAGCGCGCCAGGAACGCCGGCAGCTGCGGGCACACCAGTTGCTCGGCGGCCACCAGCGGCAGGTTGATGCGCAGCGTGCCGGCCGGGCGGTCGCGCAGGAAATCCAGGTCGGCGAAGGCCGCGTCGATCTGCGCCAGGCCCGGCGCCACCCGCTGCAGGAAGCGCTCGCCATGCTCGCTCAGGCCGACCCGGCGGGTGGTGCGGTTGAGCAGGCGTGCGCCCAGCTGCGCCTCCAGCGCGCGCAGCGTCTGCGACAGCGCCGAGGGCGAGACGCCCAGTTCGGCGGCGGCGCGGGTGAAGCTGCCATGGTGGGCGACGCGGACGAAGGCGACGACGGCGGACAGCGGCGGTGGACGGTGCATGGCGAACGGGCGGCAGTGGAAGGACGAACGCGGCGGGCGAACCAGCCATTGTTTAGCACACCTTCAAAGCACATGCGGATTACCTGGATTTATCCGTGGCGACGTGGCGCCTACAGTGCCCGCACCCTCACTCCGGAGACCGCTGCGATGGCCCTCGATCACTACCGCCTGCTCGGCCGTTCCGGCCTGCGCGTCAGCCCGCTGTGCCTAGGCACCATGACCTTCGGCGCCGACTGGGGCTGGGGCGCGGACGAAGCCGAGGCGCGCCGCCTGTTCGACCTGTACGTCGATGCCGGCGGCAACTTCCTCGATACCGCCAACATCTACACCAACGGCAGCGCCGAGACCCTGCTCGGCCGCTTCGTCGCCGGCCGCCGCGACCGCCTGGTGATCGCCAGCAAGTTCGCGCTCAATCCCTTCCCCGGCGACCCCAACGGCGGCGGCAACCACCGCAAGGCGCTGCTGCGCTCGGTCGACGCCAGCCTGGCGCGGCTGGGCACCGATTATCTGGACCTGCTGTACCTGCACGCCTGGGACGGCACCACCGGCATCGACGAGGTCATGCGCGGTTTCGACGACTTGGTGCGCGCCGGCAAGATCCTCTACGCAGGCATCTCCGACACCCCCGCCTGGCAGGTGGCGCGCATGCAGACCCTGGCCGACCTGCGCGGCTGGACGCCGTTCGTCGCCCTGCAGATCGAATACTCGCTGGCGCAGCGCACGGTCGAGCGCGAGCTGGTGCCGATGGCCGAGGCGCTGGGCATGTCGGTGCTGGCCTGGTCGCCGCTGGCGATGGGCGTGCTCACCGGCAAGTACGGCGCCGCCGATCTGGCACGGGTGCGCGCGGCGGCCTCGGGCGGCGCGCAGGTCGATGGCGTGGGCCGCGCCGAGGTCGCGCATTCGCAACGCACCTTCAACGAACACGCGCTGGCGGTCGCCGAGACGGTGGTGGCGCTGGCCACCGAGCTGCAGCGCTCGCCGGCGCAGGTGGCGCTGGCCTGGCTGCTGGCGCGCGGGGCGATGCCGATCGTCGGCGCGCGCAGCGTGGCGCAACTGCAGGACAACCTGGGCGCACTCACCCTGCACCCGGATGCCGAGGCGCTGCAGCGGCTGGATGCCGCCAGCGCGATCGAACTGGGCTTCCCGCACGACTTCCTGGCCTCGCCCAACCCGCAGGCGTTGCTGAGCGGCGGCACCCGCATCCAGCCGCGCTGAGCGCGGCGTCCTGCCCCTTCGTACACGAGCACCATTCCATGGCATCCATCGCGAACGCGTTGCCGAGCAACATGACCCTGGCCGAGGCCGAAGCGGCCGGCATCGCGCAGATCGCCGCGCTGATGGGCCCGCAGCAGGGCGCGGCGATCCGCGCCCTGGCCGACGACGCGGACACCGCGCTGAGCGGCCGCGGCGCCGCCATCGCCTTCGCCGAGATCTACCGCGCCGACAGCGCGCTGGACCTGAAGACCCGCGAACTGGTCACGGTCGCGGTGCTGGCCAGCCTCGGCCACGCCGCACCGCAGTTGCGCCTGCATCTGCGCGCCGCGCAGGCGGCAGGTGCCAGCCGTGCGGAGATCTTCGCCGTGCTCGACCAACTGTACGCCTACGTCGGCTTCCCCACCGCGCTCAATGCCCTGGCCGTCGCCCGCGACGCGCTGGGCACGTCCTCACCCTGAGCGAACCGCCCGGCGGCCACGCTTTCCCTCCCCTCCCCTCAGGAGCATCCTCCATGCAAACCCGCACCCTCGGCCGCAACGGCCCCCGCGTCTCCGCCCTCGGCCTCGGCTGCATGGGCATGAGCGCGTTCTACGGCGGCCGCAGCGACGACAATGCCGCCATCGCGGTCATCCATGCCGCGATCGAGCACGGCGTCAGCCTCATCGACACCGCCGACATGTACGGCCCGCACACCAACGAAGTGCTGGTGGGCAAGGCGCTGGCCGGGCGCCGCGATCAGGTCGTGCTGGCGACCAAGTTCGGCATCAAGCTCGACCCCAACGACCCGGCCGCACGCGGCATCGACGGCCGTCCGGAATACGTACAGTCGGCCTGCGAGGCCAGCCTGCGCCGGCTCGGCGTGGACCACATCGACCTCTACTACCAGCACCGGGTGGATCCGAACGTGCCGATCGAGGACACGGTCGGGGCGATGGCGCGGCTGGTGGAACAGGGCAAGGTGCGCTTCCTCGGCCTGTCCGAAGCCGCCGCGGCCACCATCCGCCGCGCGCACGCGGTGCATCCGATCACCGCGCTGCAGAGCGAGTACTCGCTGTGGTCGCGCGATCCGGAACACGACGGCGTGCTGGAGACGGTGCGCGAGCTGGGCATCGGCTTCGTGCCGTACTCGCCGCTGGGCCGCGGCTTCCTGACCGGGGCGATCCGCTCGCCGGAGGACTTCGAGGCCGACGACTACCGGCGCCATTCGCCGCGCTTCCAGGGCGAGAACTTCGACCGCAACCTGCAGCTGGTGGAGCGGGTACGTGAGCTGGCGCAGGCCAAGGGCGTGACCCCGGGGCAACTGGCGCTGGCCTGGGTGCTGGCGCAGGGCGAGGACCTGGTGCCGATCCCGGGCACCAAGCGCCTGGCCTACCTGGAAGAGAACCTGGGCGCGCTGCAGGTGAAGCTGAGCGCCGAGGAACTGGCGCAGATCGAGGCGATCTTCCCGGCCGACGCCGCCGCCGGCCATCGCTACCCGGCCGCCTCGCGCGGCGCGCTGCAGGGCTGAACCGCGCCCCCGGCCGCGGCGCGGGTCGATTGCCCGCGCCGCCCCGGCCCCGCATGATGCGGGGGTGATCTCCTTCATCGTCCCCGCGCACGACGAAGCCGCCCTGATCGGCGACACGCTGGCCTCGCTGCATGTCGCCGCCCAGGCGCTGCGGCTGGACTGCGAGACGCTGGTGGTGGCCGAT
>NZ_AQOJ01000910.1:0-2521 GCF_000364685.1 Xanthomonas sp. SHU 166 | reverse complement strand
CAGCCGCGGCCGCCATCTGCTGTTCGTCGATGCCGACACCCGGGTCAACACCCCGCTGCTGGCCGCGGCGCTGCGCGCGCTGGGCACCGGCGCGGTCGGCGGCGGCGCGCAGGTGCGCCTGCTCGGCGACATCGCCTGGCACGAGCGCCTGGCGCAGACGCTGTTCGGCTGGCTGTTCCGCTGCACCGGCATCGCCCCCGGCTGCTTCCTGTTCTGCACGCGCAGCGCCTTCGTCGCCGCCGGCGGCTTCGACGAGCGCTACTACGCCGGCGAGGACGTGGCGCTGAGCCGCGCACTGGCGCGGCAGGGCCGCTTCGTGATCCTGCGCGAGCCGGTGCACACCTCCGACCGCAAGCTGCGCAGCTTCAGCAAGCGCGAGCACCTGGGGCTGCTGTTGCGCCTGCCGCGCCGCGGCCGCAGCCTGCTGCGCTCGCGCGACGGACTTGGCTTCTGGTACGGGCAGCGTCGCGGGCGCTAACGCGCCGCCCATTTCCGCACAGATTGCGTCGGGTCGGCAAAGCGGTTGCGCCCGACGCGGGCGACTTCCTACTCTCTGCAAATGCGCGAGAACGGCACCCTGGACATCAGGAACGCGACAATGGCGGGCCGGCAGGCGATCGTGACGCTGATGGCGGCACTGGACTACGCCGGAACCGAGGACTTCATCGAGGCGCGCCTGGCGCAGCTCCTGGCGCATCCGGACGCGGCCTTGCTGGTGGCGGCCACAGGGGACGACGTCCTGGATGTGTTGTCGCTGCACTTTCTGCCGCAGTTGGCATTGGCCGGCGACATCTGCCGCATCAGCTATTTCTGCGTCGACGATCGCGCGCGCGGTGCCGGGGTGGGACAGCGTTTGCTGGCAGAGGGCGAGGCGCTGGCGTGGCAGCGCGGCTGCGACCGCCTGCAGGTGCACTGCCACAGCCGGCGGGAACGCGCGCACGCCTTCTATCGGCGCGAAGGCTTTGTCGAAGCGCCCACGTATTTCGCCAGGTCGCTGCGCGATTGAGGATTGTCTGAGGTCGCCAGCCGCTGACGGCGGCGCGATCTTCGCAAGAGCGGTTGCCGGCGCCGAGCCGCTGGCAGTACGCTGCGCGCCCCTTGTGCGAGCTTTACGGATGAGCGTCCACACCAGCAGGCCCATCGCGCTGCGCATCCTCGGCACGGGCGAGTATCTGCCCGCGCAGCGGGTGCCGGCGGAAGCCTTCGACCGGCGCTGGGGCAAGCCCGCCGGCTGGACCCTGCGGCATACCGGGGTCGCCACGCGGCACTACGCGGGCGCCGACGAGCCGGCCACCTTCATGGGCGAACGCGCCGCGCGCGCGGCGCTGGACGCGGCGCAGTTGCAGGCGCACGAGGTCGATTGCGTGATCAGCGCCTGCAGCCTGATGGAACAGGCGATCCCGTGCAGCGCGGCGCTGCTGCACGCGCGGCTGGGCCTGCAGGGCAGCGGCATCCCGGCCTTCGACATCAACGCCACCTGCCTGAGCTTCATCGCCGCGCTCGACCTGGCGGCCTGCGCGATCGCCGCCGGCCGCCATCGCCGCGTGCTGATCGTCTCCAGCGAGATCGCCAGCGTCGGCCTCAATCCGGACGATGCGGACACTGCGCCGCTGTTCGGCGACGGTGCCGCCGCGGTGGTGCTCGGCGCCGACGACGGCGCCAGCGGTTCGCAGTTGCTGACCGCGCGCCTGGAAACCTATTCCGAAGGCATCGACCATTGCCGCGTGCGCGCCGGCGGCACCCGCCTGCGCCTGGATCACGGCATCGAGGCATTGCGTGCCGGCTCGCAGTTCGAAATGAACGGCCGCGCCACCTACCGGCTGGCCGCGGCGAAGCTGCCCGGTTTCCTGCAGCGGCTGCTGGCGCAGGCCGGGGTCGAGTTGACGCAGTTGCAGCGGATCGTGCCGCACCAGGCCAGCGCCAAGGCCCTGCGTCACCTGCGCGTGGCGCTGGGGCTGGCGCCGGATGCGCTGATCGAGGTGATCGGCCAGCGCGGCAACCAGATGGCCGCGTCGATTCCCGGCGCGCTGCACCAGGCGATCGCCAGCGGCTGCATCGTGCGCGGCGACCTGATCGGCCTGGTCGGCTCCGGCGCCGGGCTGGCGTTCGGCGGCGCGGTGTTGCGCTACTGACATGGCCCGCGTCCTGGTCACCGGCGCGTCCGGTTTCATCGGCGCCTACATCGTGCGCGCCCTGGCCGATGCCGGCGTAGCGGTGCGCGCCAGCGGTCGCGACGCCGCCAAGCTGGCAGCCTTCGCCGGCGATCCGCGCATCGAGGTCGTGCCCGCCGAGCTGTGTCGCGACGACCTGGCGCCGTTGCTGCACGGCTGCGATGCGGTGATCCACTGCGCCGCGTTGTCGGCACCGTGGGCCAGCGCCGAGACCTTCCGCCTGGCCAACGTGGTCGCCACCGAACGCCTGCTCGCCGCCGCGCTGGCCGCACGCGTGCGCCGCTTCGTGCACTTCAGTTCGCCGAGCATCTACTTCCGCTTCGCCGATCAATACCAGATCACCGAAGACT
>NZ_AQOJ01000909.1:0-300 GCF_000364685.1 Xanthomonas sp. SHU 166 | reverse complement strand
AACGGCGGCCGCGCGATGATCGACGTGTGCTGCGTGGAGAACGCGGTGGCCGCGGCGCTGGCCGCGCTGCGCGCCGAACACATCGGCGACGGACGCGCCTACAACATCAGCAACGGCGTGCCGATCGCGGTGCGCGACCTGCTGACCGAACTGTTCGCGGTGCTGCGCCTGCGCGTGCGACTGCTGCCGGTGCCGCGCGGACCGGCGTTGGCGCTGGCCACGCTCGGCGAGCAGATCGCGCTGCGCCGTCGCGGGCAACCGGAGCCGCGGCTCAGCCGCTACGGTATCGGTGTGCTCGGC
>NZ_AQOJ01000908.1:0-1924 GCF_000364685.1 Xanthomonas sp. SHU 166 | reverse complement strand
CGGCCGCGCCCGCCGCGAACTCGGCTATGCGCCGGTGCTGTCGACCGAGGCCGGGCTGGCCGCGCTGGGGCGGCCATGAGCGCGCCCCGGCTGCGCTGGCGGCTGTACGAGGCCGGCCACTGCACGCACCCCGAACGCGCCACGCGCCGCGGCGCGCCGCTGGCGCCGTGCCCGTTCCCGGCGCTGGCGGCCCTGCTGCAGCATCCACAGCAGGGCGACCTGTTGTTCGACACCGGCTACGCCCGTCATTTCTTCGATGCCACCGCGCGCTTTCCCGAACGCCTGTACCGCTGGCTGACTCCCGTGCAATTGGCACCCGGGCAATCGCTGCGCGAACAACTCGCCCGCGACGGCGTGGATGCGGACCGCATCGGCTGGATCGTGCTGTCGCATTTCCATGGTGACCACGTCGGCGGCGTCGCCGATTTCCCGCAGGCGCGCCTGGCCTGCGCGCAACAGGCCTGGGACGATCTGCAGCGCCGCGGCCGGCTGGCCGCGCTGCGCGAAGGTTTCCTGCCGGCACTGCTGCACGGCGCGCGCCAGCGCATGCACTGGATCGAGGCGCTGCCCGCGGCGCTGCCGCCCGCCGCACTGCGCGACTTCGGCACGCCACGCGACCTGTTCGGCGATGCCAGCGTGCTGCTGGTGCCGCTGCCCGGGCATGCGCCCGGCCACTACGGCCTGTGGTTCGAGGACGCGCACGGCCCGGTGTTCCTGATCGCCGACGCGGCCTGGTCCAGCGCCGCGCTCGCCGACGGCACGCCGCCGCCGGCGCTGGTCACCCACCTGCTCGGCGAGCATCGCGTGTATCGCGACACCCTGGCGCGGCTGCATGCGCTGCGCCAGGCCGAGCCGGGCTTGCGCCTGGTGCCCTCGCATTGTCGGCAATGGCGGCCGGCACCGGCGGAGCACACGCATGGCTGAGGCCCCCGGCGTGCTGATCACCGGCGCACGCGCGCCGGTCGCGCTGGACCTGGCGCGCCGCTTCGCCGCGCAGGGCTGGCGGGTGCACCTGGCCGACAGCGTCGCCAGCCGCATCTCCGGCTGGTCGCGCGCGGTCGCCGGGCATCACCGCATCGCACCGGCACGCGATGCGCCACGCGCCTGGCTGTCCGATCTCAACGCCCTGCTCGCGCGCCAGCGCATCGACGTGCTGGTGCCGACCTGCGAGGAAGTGTTCTACCTGGCCCGCTATCGCAGTGCGCTGCCGACGCAGTTGCAGCTGCCGTTGCACGACTTCGACACGCTGCGCACGCTGCACAGCAAGTACGCCTTCATGGAACTGGCGCGCAGCCTGGACAGCGCCATCGACGTACCCGCCAGCGTGCGTGTGCGCAGCCTGGCGCAGGCGCGCGAATGGGCCGGCGACGCGCCGCTGGTATTGAAACCGGAATTCTCGCGATTCGGCGTGCATGTCCGGCTCTATCCGGACGGTGTGACCGCCGATGCCACACCGCTGCCCGCGCAGGGCGACTGGGTCGCGCAGCGCTACTGCGCCGGCGAGGAGCGCTGCTCGTATGCGCTGGCGCGCGACGGCGTGCTGCTGGCGCATGCGGTGTACCGCCCGCGCTACCGCCTGCGGCGCAGTTCCAGCTACTACTTCGACGCCGCACCGAACCCGCAGATCGAGCGCTTCACCGCGCAACTGGTGCAGGCGCTGCGCTTCACTGGGCAGATTTCCTTCGACTGGATGGTCTCCGCGCAAGGGCGCTGCAGCGTGATCGAATGCAATCCGCGTGCGACCAGCGGCCTGCACCTGTTCGCCGCGACCGATCCGCTGGTGGCCTTGCTGTGCGGCGACGCGGGCGATGCGCCGGCGCCGTTGCGCCCGGCCGACGAGCGCGCAGCGATGCTGGGCATGCTGATGCTGGGCGTGGCGTTGCCGGCGGCGCTGGGCCAGGGCCGGCTGCGGCAGTGGCGCCGC
>NZ_AQOJ01000907.1:0-5381 GCF_000364685.1 Xanthomonas sp. SHU 166 | reverse complement strand
CGTGTCGCCGCGCCGAACGGTGGCGCTGACCCCGGGCTTGGGCACGGACACGCGAGGCGCCGAGGCGGCAGCGGTGCCGCGCACCGGCGCGCCGCCCGGCGTGCGCACCACCGTGGCGCTGCTGCAGGCGCCGAGCGCCACCGCCACCAGCACCCCCAGGCCGCAACGCAGGCCGTTCCGCACCACCCGATCCACGCTCATCCGACCTTCGCTCTCCATATGACCCACACCACCAGCAGCGCCAGGATCGCCGAGGCGACCCAGCCGAGCGGCTCGATCCAGCGGCGCAACGCGGCTTCCGCACGCGGCCCGCCGAGACGGATCGCTCCGGCCACCAGGTAGACGCGCTTGCCGCGCCCCACCAGCATGCTCGCCAGGAACGGTAGCAGCGGCACCCCGACGATGCCTGAGGCCCAGGTGAATATCTTCAGCGGGATCGGGGTGAAGCCGGCCAGCACCAGCAGCCAGAACGCACGCCACGGCGACTCGGCGATGACCTCGCGCAAGTGGTTCACCTGCGCGTCGATCTTCTGCGTCCAACCGAGCCATTCGATCAGCGGCTGCACCGCGGCGAAGGCGAAATGGCCGAGCAGATAGCCGATCACCGCGCCAGTCAGGGAGCCGAGCAGGCTCAACGTGGCGAACCACAGCGCGCGCCGCGGCTGTGCCAGCGACATCGGCGCCAGCATCACTTCCGGCGGCACCGGGAACACGATGGCCTCGGCGAAACTGAGACCGGTCAGCAGGGCCGGCGCGCGGCGATGCCGCGACCAGGCGATGGCGCGTTCGTACAACGGCCCGAAAATCTTCATCCAGTGCGGCTCCGGGAAGTCAATCCAGCATGCCCGACAGCAACGGGACGAAGGTCACCGGCGCCAGGACGTCTTGTTCGATCTGGCCGTCGGCCGCGCGGCGCAGGCGGATCAGCGATTGCGCGGACGGGCCGCCGACCGGCGCCACCAGGCAGCCGCCCGGGGCCAGCTGTTCGATCAGCGCATCGACCAGCGCCGGCGCCGCCGCCGTGACCACGATCGCGTCGAACGGGCCATGCTCGGGCCAGCCGATGCGGCCGTCGTCGTGCTTGCTGCGCACGTTCATGCCGAGCTGGCGGAAACGCTTGCGCGCCTGCCGCAGCAGATCGCCGATGCGCTCGACGGTATGCACCTCCAGGCCCAGCGCGGCCAGGATCGCCGCCTGGTAGCCGGAGCCGGTACCGACTTCCAGCACCCTCTTCGGCGCCGCTTCCAGCACCGTCTCGGTCATGCGTGCCACCACCCACGGTTGCGAGATGGTCTGGCCGTGGCCGATCGGCAGCGCGGTGTCCTCGTAGGCGCGCGAGGCCAGCGCCTCGTCGATGAACAGATGCCGCGGCACGGTGCGCACCGCGTTGAGCACGCTCTCGTCGCGGATGCCGGCCTCTCGCAGGCGCTCGACCAGGCGGTCGCGCACGCGCTGCGAGGTCATGCCGATGCCGATCGCTTCCGGCTGCAGGCGCAACCGCGGGGTCATGCCGGGCGGCCCAGCGCGGCGGTCAGGCCGCCGACCCAGCTGGCGACCTTTTCCAATGCCTGATAGCGGGTCAGATCGACCTGGATCGGGGTGATCGAGATGAAGCCGGTGCGTACCGCGTGGAAGTCGGTACCGGGACCGGCGTCCTGCTCGCGCCCGGCCGGGCCGATCCAGTACACGGTGCCACCGCGCGGGTCGGTCTGCGGCAGGCACGGTTCGGAGCGGTGGCGGTTGCCGAGCCGGGTGACCTCGAAGCCCTTGATCTCCTGCCACGGCAGGTCGGGCACGTTGACGTTGAGGATGGTGTCGGCCGGCAGCGGATCGGCCTTGAGCTGGGCCACGATCTCCACCGCGGCGCGTGCGGCGGTCTGGAAATGCCTGGGATCGTGGTTGTGGCTGACCAGCGACACCGCCACCGCGGGCAGGCCGAGGAAGCGGCCTTCCATCGCCGCCGAGACGGTGCCGGAATAGATCACGTCGTCGCCGAGATTGGCGGAATTGTTGATGCCGGAGACCACGATGTCCGGGTCGAACTCCAGCATGCCGGTGAGCGCCAGATGCACGCAGTCGGTGGGCGTGCCGGCGACGCTGCAGGTGTAGTGGTCGATGCGCTTGAGCCGGATCGGCAGATCCAGGGTCAGCGAATTGCTGGCGCCGGACCGGTCGCGGTCGGGTGCGACCACCGTCACCTCGTGGCCGGCGCCGCGCAACTGCTCGGCCAGCATGCGGATGCCGGGGGCGTCGACGCCGTCGTCGTTGCTCACTAATACGCGCATGGTGCTCCTCGAAAACCGGGGGCATGATACCGGATGCGCCCTGCCAGGTCGCTGACAGCGCGACGACGACCGCGGTGACGGCCATCGCGCCGCGCACTGGAGCGGCGTGGCGCCGTGCGACCGCAGCGCAGTGGTCCACACGCCAGACGCTGCCGGCAACGCCGCGCTCACCTCAAACCGCGCCGCACGCTCTAAGCTGTGCGCATGGCGCATTCCGACGACGAAGATCCCGCCGCGCTGTTCCGCGCGGCCATCGGCAAGGTGGCCCCGCTCAACGCGACGCCGCCGGCCAATGCCAAGCCGCGCCCCAAGCCGCGCGCGCGCATGGCCGAACGCGACGACGCCGAGGCGCAGGGCGAGTTCCAGCAATTGCTGCGCCAGAGCACGCCACTGGAAGCCGGCGACGTGGCCAGCTACCGCCGCGAGCATCTGCCGGCGCGGGTGTTCCAGCGCCTGCGCAAGGGGCAGTTCTCGGCCCAGGACGAACTGGACCTGCACGGTGCCACCGCGGCGCAGGCCGAGACGCTGCTGCGCCAGTTCCTGGCCGAGGCGCACGCGCACGAGTTCGGCTGCGTGCGGATCGTGCACGGCAAGGGCCTGCAGTCGGGCGGCGTGCCGCTGCTGAAGAACCTGGTGGACCGCCTGCTGCGCCAGCGCAACGACGTGCTGGCCTTCCATTCGGCGCCGACCGCGCAAGGCGGCACCGGCGCGATGCTGGTGCTGCTGGCGCGGCGCTGAGCGGCGCCGCAGCCGCGGGCACCGCGGCTCGCGGGCCCCATCGGGAACCTGTGCATGGCCGAGGTGGAGGGCGCCGGATCGTGGCGCCGCCGCATCCGGCATCGCCCACTGATCTGTCATTCGCGTGCAAGAGCGGCTTCACCGCGACCGGCGTGAACGGGAACGCCCGTCGCGGCTATCGCGCGCGCCCGCTGCCTGCATGACGCAGATCCGGCCAGGCCGGGACGCCGCGGACGCGGCCGAGCACCGCGCGTGCGGACCCATTTCAATTTTCGCCCCTTGAAACGTCTTGTCAGAGAGCACCGTCCCTCTGCGAGCCGAACGTGACCGAAGCGACCACCGAATTCTTCCTGCAACCCACTGATCTGGTGGACGTTTCCGCGAGCGCCGCAGCGTTCGAGTCGGCGCCGACCCGCCTGGCCCGGCCTGCGCTGCCGCCCCGGCCGAGCGCCGATGCCGCACCGTCACGGTGGTGGCCTCTGTTCCTGGGCTCGTTCCAGGGGCGCACGGACTGGCACGGCAACCGCCTGCAGCGCGGGATCAAGGCGGCCAAGTACCTGCTGCGTTCGCTGCGCTTGCCTGCCGCGCATCTTCGTTTCCTCGACGAACTGTGCCGCGACCCGCGGATGCGCGGCTACGCCGAGCGCGATCCGCGCCTGCTCGAGCGCCACCTGCATCGTTTCGTGAACACCCGCTGGAGTAGCAAGGCGCGGCTGCGTCACCTCCGGCAGCACTATCGCCTGATGCTCGAGCGCCTGCCGGCCGCGTTGTTCGACGCCATCTACCGGCAAGGCCAGGCGGACCTGGGGACGCTGCCGCTGCACGATGGCAGCCTGCTCACGCTGTCGCTGCTGCCGCCGGCGCCGATGAGCTGCGAAGGCGAGCTCTGGTTGCAGCTCAGCGACGCGGCGGGACGCGAACTGTATCGCCTGGTGCTGACCGTGACCGGCGACGACGCCCATCCGACGGTACTGATCGGTTGCCTGCAGGGCCCAAAGGGTGCCGACGCCCGCGACGTGGTGCGCGCGCTGACCAAGCAGATGCACGGGCTGCGGCCCAAGCAACTGATGCTGTCCCTGGCATGCACCTTCGCCGAGCGCCTCGGCGCGCACGCGATCCGCGCCGTCTGCAATGGCGCGCATCCGCTGCAGCGCAAGCGAGACGTGTTCCTGTCCGACTACGACGCGTTCTGGATCGAGCAGGGCGGTACGCCCATCGTCGATGGCTGGTTCGCGCTGCCGCTGACCCCGGCACGCAAGACCGCAGCCGATGTACCCAGCCAGCACCGCGCGGCGTTTCGCCGCCGCGAGGCATTGCGGACGCATGCGGAAGGCTTGCTGGCCGCGGCGCTGCCGGCCGCTTGCGGTGCTGCGTCGCGTGGCGGCCAGTGAGCCTGGCTATACTGCCGCGGCCGCTTCCCTCCAGGAGCATCAGCAGTCGTGAGCCGGGCCGAGCACACCGAGGGCGCGCCGTCGCCGGAGCAGGCGCCTGCGCACCAGGTCGACGCGCTGTTCAAGGAACATCACCGCGCCCTGCTCGCGTTCCTGCACTGCAAGCTCGGCTCGATGGCGGACGCGCAGGACGTGGCGCAGGAGGCGTACATGCGCATCGTGACGCTTGAGCGTCCCGACGCGCTGGCATCGCCGCGCGCCTACCTGTTCCATGTCGCCTCGAACCTGGCGGTGGACCGACTGCGCATGCGCAAGGTCCGCGAAAACGCCGCAGTGGAGCTGCCTGAACACGATCTGCCGCTCCCGCCGGTTCCGGAGCGGCACGCCACGGCCAGCGAGCAGCTGCGCGCGTTGACCCGGGCGTTGAAGGAACTTCCCGCAAAGACCAGCCGCGCCTTCGTGCTGCACGTGATCGAAGGCAAGGACTTCGGCATGATCGCCAAGGCGATGAACGTGAGCGAACGAATGGTCCGCTACCATGTGGCCAACGCGCTCGCGCATTGCCGCAAACGCTTCGACGAAGCGGAGATCCCGTAATGGACAGCGGCATCGACCAACACATCCTCGACGACGCCGCGCGCTGGTGGGCCCTGCTGCGCGAACCCGACAGCAACGAGGACACCGTGGCGCGCTGGCTGGACTGGACGGAGGCCGACCCGCGGCACCTGCAGGCGTTCGAACGCATCAATGCGCTCGGCGGCGACCTGGCGACGCTCGATGCGACAGCGCGGGACGAGGTGGTGCGCAGGTTCGCGCCGCCACGTTCGCGCTGGCGGCCGCTGCAGGTCGCGGCCTGCGTGGGCGTGCTGGCGCTCGGCGGCGCCCTGGCCTGGCGGCAGCTGCATCCGCCGCCACTCACCCAGGTCTACAGCAGCGCGACCAGCCGCCACCAGGACATCGTGCTGGC
>NZ_AQOJ01000906.1:0-1354 GCF_000364685.1 Xanthomonas sp. SHU 166 | reverse complement strand
GCTCGAAAATCGCGCTCGGCGGCGCCTCGCGGCTGAGCACCCGCTTCAGCGCCGCGCAGCGCCACGTGGAGCTGATCGCCGGCGAGGCCTTCTTCGACGTGGCGCACCACGCCGGGCGCCCGTTCGTGGTCGACGCCGGCGGCGTGTCGATCCTGGACGTGGGCACCGCCTTCGACGTCAGCCGCGACGGCGAACGCGTCGAAGTCGCTGTCACCGAAGGCCGGGTCCGCATTTACGGCGCCGGCCAGGTGCCGGCCGACGGCAGCGGCGGGCTGGAAGCGGTGGCCGGACAGCGCGTGTCCTACGATCCGGCCAAGCCCGCGCTGCAGGTCAGCCAGATCGACGTGGCGCAGGCCACCGCCTGGCGCGATCACCGGCTGGAGTTCGTCGATACGCCGCTGGACACGGTGATCGCGCGGGTCAACCGCTACAGCGACCGGCCACTGCGCCTGGACGACCCGGCGCTTGGACGACTGAGCTTCACCGGCACCGTCGACACGCAGGCGACCGCGCAGTGGATCGAGGCCTTGCCGCAGGTGTTCCCGCTGCGGGTGCGCCAGGGCAAGGACGAGATCGTGCTGAGCCGCCGTTAGGCGATACCGCGCGCCGCCCGGGCTTAGGGACGACGGGCGCCCCGAGTCGACGTCGCCGCGCGTGGCATAATTCGCGCTTCCGCTGGGGGGCGACGGGCAGTGCGTGGGCTGAGGCGACTGATCATCTGCGGCAGCCTGGCATTGCAGCTCGCACCCTGCCCCCCTGCCCTCGCCGTGCCACTCGCGCCCGACGCACGGCAGATCGGGTTCTCGATCCCGCCGCAGGCGCTGTCCACGGCGCTGATCGCGTACGGCAAGCAGGCCAACATGCAGGTGCTGACCGCCAGCCCGACCCTGGCCGGGATGCGCAGCGACGGGCTGCAAGGCATGTTCACCCCGGACGCGGCGCTGCAACGCCTGCTGCAATCGAGTGGCCTCGCGTACCGCATGCTCGATGCGAACACGGTGGCGGTCACCCCCGCCGCCACGGCGCCGGTCGATCCTGCGGATGTCGCCGATGCGCACCGCGCCGGCGCGCCAGCCAAGCTGCTGGAACAGGTCGACGCCGCGGCGCTGACCGAGCACGCCATGGGCGACGTGCCAGCCTATGCCAGCGACGCGCTGCGTTACGCCGCCGATTCCATCGCCGTGCCGCAGTCGGTGAACGTGGTCGCTCCGCATCTGCTGGCCTCGCAACAGGTGCGTACCGTCGCCGACGCCCTGCGCAACGTGGCCAGCGTGCAGCAGATCGAAAATCCGTTGCGCGCGCCGCTGTTCAAGATCCGCGGCATCTACACCGGCAACGGCATGACCGACGGGAT
>NZ_AQOJ01000905.1:0-1879 GCF_000364685.1 Xanthomonas sp. SHU 166 | reverse complement strand
CCCCCCCGCCGATGATCGGCGTGGAGCGGGTCGAAGTGCTCAAGGGCCCGGAATCGATCCTCGGCGACAGCAACGGCGGCGACATGAGCGGACTGATCAACGTCGTCACCAAGCAACCGCTGCGCACACCGAAGCGCGAACTGAGCTACGTCCTCGGCGAGCGCGGCGACGTGCAGGCCGGGCTCGATGCGACCGGACCGATCGGCGCCACGCCGCTGAGCTATCGGCTCGTCGTCTCCGGCCAGCATGCCGATTCCACGGCGCAAGGCTACGGCCCGCGCAATGCCGCCTACCTGGCGCCGTCCGTCGCCTGGCAGGGAGACGACAACCGCCTGGTGCTCGGCGTGCAGCGCGTGACCGATCGGCAGCCGGCCGCCGACCATGCCCTGCTGCTGCGCAACCGCGTGTCGGCGATGACGCCCAGGAGCTTGCGGCTGGGCAACGCACAGGACCACACCGCCTACCGCACCCAGCGCGCCTATTACCTGTTCGATCAGCGGCTCAGCGACCGCTGGCAACTGCGCAGCCGCGGCCAGTACGTGACCCAGGCGATCGACGCGCGCAACTGGGGCATGCTGTCGCCTTCGCCGAAGGGCGCCGTGCGCGCCTATGCCGAGGCGTACCGCAATACGACGGCGTACTACACCATCCAGAACGACCTGGTCGGCAGCTTCGGCGACGGACCGCTGCGGCAGACTGTGACCCTGGGCCTGGATTACACGCGCGCGCGGCTGGGCAGCAGCGATTACTTCATCCGCATGCACCGCAACCGCTACGACGTGTTCGGCGACGAGCGGCTGGGTCCGGTGCACTGGCCGCATTCGCGGCGCGGGATTCTGCATTACCCCGGCAGCCCGTGGTCGAGCCGGAGCGGCATCCTGCTGCAGGACCAGATCAGCATGGGCGAACGCTGGGACGTACTGCTGGCGCTGCGCCGCTCGGCGTACGAAATTTCCAGCTACGACGCCAAGGGCAAACTGCGCCAGTTGCGCCGGCGCCGCTGGGTGCCCAACGTCGGCGTGGTCTACAAGCTGACCCCGGAGGCGTCGCTGTACGCCAGCACCATGAACGGCTTTGCGCCGAGCGCCGTGCTCGGCAAGAACGGCCGGCCGTTGCCGCCCGCGTTGTCGCGGCAAGTGGAGGTGGGGGCGAAGATCGATCTGTTCGAGCACCGGGCGCGGCTCAGCGCCGCTTACTACCAGATCACCGTCGACCGCAGCTTCGACCTGGTGCTGGCGCATCCGTCGTACTTCGCCAGACCGATCGACAGCCAGAGCAACCACGGGCTGGATCTCGACTTCGTCGGCGCCCTCGCCCCCGGCCTGGAACTGAGCAGCAGCCTGGCGCTGGCCCGCATCGGCCGGCGCGACGGTACGCCGACCCTCGGCGTGCCGCGCACCCGCTTCACCCTGTGGAGCAGCTACCAGTTCCAGGACAGCCGCTGGAGCGGCTGGGGCGTGGCCGGCGGCATCCTGGCGCGCGATCACACCCTCGGCCGCCGCCTGGCCGGCGGCTATTTCAAGATTCCCGGGCAGGCCAGCGTGGACGCGAACGTGTCCTATCGCACCGAGACCTGGGGCGTGACCGTGGGCATGCGCAACGTCTTCGATCGGCGACTGTACGCCGACGAGTTCGACGAGACCTTCGTGCCGCTGCCGGACGGCCGCAGCCTGTTGCTGACCGGCAGCTATCGGTTCTAGCGCGCATTGTCGCGACCGACGCGGCAGGCGTCGGCCGCGCTCAGGTCTCGGTGGAAGCCTGCGGCGCCTCTTCGACCTGGCCGAGTTCGTGCAGCAGTGCCGTGGCGTAGCTGCCCGGCGGCAATGCGAAGCGCAGTTCCAGCGCGTCGTCCTGCCCGTCCAGCCAGCGCCATTGCAGG
>NZ_AQOJ01000904.1:0-1894 GCF_000364685.1 Xanthomonas sp. SHU 166 | reverse complement strand
CCCCCCGCCGCTCCTGCTTCAGGCCCTCGCGCTCCAGGCCGTCGCGCAGGCGCTGCGCGACCGCCTCGTCCAGCACCGCCAGTTCCAGCGCACGCGCCGCCTCGGCGCTGCGCAGCTCGCCGGCGCCCCACAGCGGCGCGGACGGATGGATGTCGAAGCGCTGCAAGCGCTCGGCCAGCGCCTCCGACCACGGCTCCGGACCGAACACGCTGCGGCTGCCGTCGAGCATCCACACTTCGCCGTCCAGCGCGCTGTCCCAGTTGCCGGCGGCCACGCGGGCGGCCAGCACCCGGTTGAACAGCTCCGAACGGGCCGCCGACAGCAGCAGCGAGCGCTGCTCGCGGCGCACGCGGCGGCCGCCGAACATCGCCAGCGCGGCGCCGACGTTGCCGCCATCGCGGCCGAACCGTTGCTCGCCGAACCAGTTGGGAATGCCGCGCGCGGCGATCTGCGCCAGCCGCGCCTCGATCGCGCCGCGCTCGCCGCGCACCTCGCGCAGCACCAGCACGAAGCCGTTGCCGGCCAGCGCGCCACGCGGCAGCTTGCGGTTGTGCCAGTGCGCTTCCAGCACCTGCAGATCCGCGTCCTGCAGGCTGTCCAGCGCCGGCGCCACACGCTTGGGCAGATGCACCGAGAAGCGCTGGGTGGTGACCGCATGGCGGTCCTTCATGCCGGCATAGCCGATCGCCAGCTCCGCCACCCCGGCCCACTGCGCCAGGCGGCGCGCGGCGAAGGCGGTGTTCATGCCGCGCTTGCGCACGGTCAGCAGCAGGTGCTCGCCCTCGCCGCTGGGCGCGAACGCGGGCAGTTCGTCGACCTGGAAATCCTCGGCGGTGCTGCGCATGCGCGCCTGCAACGGCGCGGCGCCGAACGCACGCGGCAACTCGCTCACAGCGCCACCAGTAGGACCACGGCCTGCGCCGCGATGCCTTCGCCGCGGCCGGTGAAGCCGAGCTTCTCGCTGGTGGTGGCCTTGACGCTCACGCAGTCCAGTTCGACCTGCAACAGTGCCGCCAGGCGCTCGCGCATCGCCTGCGCATGCGGGCCGACCTTGGGCCGTTCGCAGATCACGGTGATGTCGGCATTGCCCAGGCGCCAGCCGCGCGCGTGCAGCAGGCCGACGCAGTGATCGAGAAACTGCGCACTGTCGGCGCCCTTCCAGCGCGGATCGGACGGGGGAAAATGCTGGCCGATGTCGCCCAGCGCCAGCGCGCCGAGCAAGGCGTCGCACAGGGCGTGGATCGCCACGTCGCCGTCGCTGTGGGCAAGCACGCCGCGCTCGTGCGCCACGCGCACGCCGCCGAGCATGATGTGGTCGCCCTCGCCGAAGGCGTGGACGTCGTAGCCCTGGCCGATGCGGATGCGGGGAAGTTCAGACATTGGCATGGAGACATCCCACGAAAAATGAAAAAGGACGGAGCACGCGCCGCGCCACGGCGGCCGCATCCGACGCCAGGCGCATCACGACTGCCGCGCGCGCTGGAACAGTTCGAACTCGAAACGCGCCAGGTCGGCCGGTGTGGTGACCTTGAAATTGTCTTCGGCGCCCTCGACCAGCAGCGGCCGCAGCCCCAGCAACTCCATCGCCATCGCGTCGTCGGTGACCTCGACGCCGGCCGCGGCGGCCTGCTCCAGGGCCCGGCTCAGTTGCATGCGCCGGAACAGTTGCGGGGTCAGCGCGCGCCACAGGCGCTCGCGCGGTTCGGTGCCGTCGATGCCGCCGTCGTCGCCAGCGCGCTTGAGCGTGTCGCGCACCGGCGCGGCCAGGATCGCGCCGACCGGATCGCCGCGCCCCGCCTCCAGCAGCCGGTCCAGGTCGGCCAGCGCCAGGTTCGGCCGCGCCGCATCGTGCACCAGCACGAAGTCGTCCGCCTTCACCGACTCCGGCAAGGCA
>NZ_AQOJ01000903.1:0-3715 GCF_000364685.1 Xanthomonas sp. SHU 166 | reverse complement strand
TGCCGAACAGGCCGGCCAGATGCGCCAGGTTGGTGTCGTGGCCGAGCAGCACCAGCGCGCGCGTGTCCGCCGACGCCAGCGGCGCCACCGCCGGCGCCTGCCCGGCCGCCGCCTGCAACGTCGCCAGCAGGTGCGCGAGCAGGTTGGAGCCACCGGCACGCGCCGCCGGCAGCGCACGCTTGCTGTAGGCGAAGGAGGCGTTGTGCAGGCCGATCAGCCGCTGCAGCGCCACGGCATCGGCGCGCCCCCAGGCCACCTGCGGCAACGGCAGGTCCTGCGCGTACTCCAGCATCAGGTTCTCGGCCAGGCTGCCGGCGGTCTTCAAGACCTTGGCCGCCTGCACCGGATCCTGCAGCCGCTGCGGATCGTCCAGGCGCGGCGAAGCCTGCGCAGCGCAGGCCGACCCCGCACAGCCCGACAGCACCCGCTGCAGCGCCCGCAGCCGGCTGCGCGTGGCCGCGTCCAGGTGCAGCGGCGGCGCGGGTGCATCGTCGTCCTTGTCCTCGTCCTTGCCGAAATGGAACAGCGGATTGTTCTGCGTCGTCGGCAACGCCAGGTAGTGCGCCTGGCATCCCGGCAGCAGTCCCTCGGTGAAGGCGGCCGCGCTGTCGTGGTTGCGCGGCGTGCTGTCGGCGATCACCACCGCGCCGGACCCGGCGCAGTCCGGCGCCAGCGCCGCCGTGGACAGCCAGCGCTGCCGGTAGCGCGCACCCAGCGCCTGCATGCCGGCGGCGCCGTGCGCCGTGAGCTGGCCGGGTGCCACCGGCCATTGCGGCCAGGGTTGCGCGGCGTACTTGGCCAGGTCGTCTGGCGATTGCGTCGGTGCACGTACGCCGTGGCGCATCACCACGATCGTCAGGCGTACCTCCGCCGCGTTCGATGCCGCGGCAGGCTTGGGCGATGCGACCGCCGGACAGGCGGCGCTGGCGACGCACAGCAACGCAGCCACGCGCCATGCGCCGCGCACGCGTGCGAATCGGGAAGCGAACATGGCCGGCCTCAGAACTTCAGCGACAGGTCGAGGAACACGCCGCGCCCGGCCAGGCCGAAGTACAGCGGCTGGTTGTCGGAAGAGCGGGTGCCGGCGTAGCCGATCAGCGCATGCCGGTTCAGCAGGTTGTTGACGTCCATGCTGATCGAGTAGCCCTTCAGGCCATACGGCCCGTGCGTGCTGCGGTAGCCCAGCGCCGCATCCAGGCTGGCGTAGCCGCCCAGGCGCTGGTCGTTGCCGAACACGGTGGTGCCATTGGCCGCGGTGCTGTTGTCCACGCCGTACTGCGCGCCCACCACCTTCTCCATCAGCGAACCGAAGTAGCCGGTGCCGCTGTTGTACAGCAGGCCCAGGGCGGCGGTCACCCGCGGCGTGCCGGCGACCTGGGTGCTGCTGTGCTTGTAGGTGGCGTCGTTGTAGCTGGTGTTGGCGTACAGGCTCAGGATCGGCGTCAGCGCGTAGGTGGCCTCGGCCTCGGCGCCGCGGTACACCGCACCGCCGCCGTTGACGAAGGCGCTCTCGGTGCCGCTGTCGGTGTTGATCAGGGTCTGGCTGATGTAGTTGCTGAAGTCGATGTAGTAGACGTCGGCGCCGAAGGTCAGGCCGCGCGCGGCATAGCTGGTGCCGAGCTGGTAGTTGCTGGTCAGCTCCGGGCGCAGGCCGCGCGTGCCGTTGAGTTCGATCACGTCGATCGGCGGCGCCAGGAAGCCGCGCGCGGCCTGCACATAGCCGCTCCAGTGCTCGTTGAAGCTCCGGTGCAGGCTCAGCGACGGCAGCGTGGCGTCGTAGCTGGCCTCGCTGTGCGCCGGCGCCGGCGGGGTGCTCTTGTTGAGTTCGGCATCGAGCTGGCGCTGCACCCGCGCGTAGCGCAGGCCCGGACTGAGGGTCAGGCTGTCGCTGAGCTTCCAGTCGTACTGCAGGTACGGCTGCAGGGTGTCGGTGCGGTCGTGCAGGTTGTAGTTGTACAGCGGGCCGTACTTGGTGCCGCTGGCCGCGCCGGTCGTCATGTCCACCGGCAACTGCTGGCGCTCGTCGAGGTTGCGCTCCACCCACACGCCGGCCTGCAACTGGCCCGGACCGAGGTCCCGCGCCAGACGCAGCACATCGCCGAAGGCGCGGAAGTCGTTGTCCGAGAACTTGCCCGGCACGTCCTTGGCGGCCTTGGACAGCTTCTTGCCAGTCGCGCTGTAGAAGGTCACGCCGTTGTCGGCAGCGCTCTCGCTGGTGGGGATGCTGGTCTTGGAAGCAGTGTGGTCGAAGCTGTTGTAGTAGACCTTGTTGTCCAGGTCCCACTCGCCCAGGCGCGTGCTCAGGCCCAGGTAGGTGAAGCTGGAGTAGTAGGCAGCGGCGTTGTAGCCGGTGTAGTTCTGCAGGGTCGGATCGTTGCCCAGGCCATAGCGCCAGCCATGCTGCGCGATCTGCGCGCGGGTGGCGCCCTGCACGGTGTTCTGGTGCTCCTGGTTGTAGCTGCTGACGAAGGTCAGCGTGGTCGCCTCGCCCAGGTCGGTGACGGTCTTGAGGAAGGCGTGCTCGCGGCGGTCGTCGGTGCCCTTGAGGTAGGTGTCGCTGGCTTCCTTGGACAGGTCCGCGAACAGGCGCGTGTTGCCGATGTGCTCGTCGGCGCTGACGCCGCCGGCCCAGGTGTTCCAGCTGCCGCCGGTGCCGTACACGGTCACGCCGTCCACCTGGCTGGGATTGCGCGTGCGCAGCGCCAGGGTGCCGCCGAAGGTGGCGTTGCCGATGGTGGCGCCGCCGCCGGGGCCGCGGTCGATCTCGGCCTGGCCGAGCACGTGATTGTTGAAGTAGGCCGAGGTGGTGTGGTGCAGGTCGCTGGCATCGCCGAAGGGAATGCCGTCGAAGGTGATGTTGAACTGGCCGTCCTGGAAGCCGCGGATGCTGACGCCTTCGTTCTTGCCCAGGCCCGGACCTTCCGGCGAAGTAGTGACCACGCTGGGCGCGTACTTGATGATGTCGTCGTAGTTCGAGTTCAGGCGCAGGCCGTCGCGGATGAAGCGCTCGTCGATCACCGAGGTCGGCTGGCTCGCCTCCAGCGGCGCGGCGCTGGGCGCCAGCGTGTCGACGCTGTTGGCGGTGACGTTGATCGGCGCCAGTTCGCGCGGGCCGTCGTGTTCGCCGTCGGCCTCGACATGCGCCGGAGCGGCGCTGCGCGGCGCCCGTGGGGCGGCGACCGGCGCGGCGGCGACGCTGCTGCGCACGATGGCGACCGAGCCGGGCGTCAGCATGCGGTAGTCCAGGCCGGTGCCGGCTAGCAAGGCATGCAACTGCTGCGGCGGCGCCAGGCCGGCCGGGGCACCGCTGCTGCGCAGGCCTTCGGCCAGCGCCGGGTCGTACATCAGTTGCAGCCCGCTGCTGCGCGCGAACTGGTCCAGCGCCTGCGCCAGCGGCATGGGCGCGATGGCCGAGGCGGAGGCGGCGGGCGCCGACCAGGCCGGCAACGAGGACGTGCAGCCCAACAGCAGGGCGATGGAGACGACGAGAGGCTTGCGCATGACGATCACACCGGAGGGGAGGAAGGGCGGGCCCGCGCGTGCTGCGCGACGGCCATGCTTCCTAGGAGTGCCCCGGTGCGCCGTGCGGCTACCGTCGATTGCATGAATTTTTTCTTACAGCGGGGCCGGTGCGTGGCGGATGGTCACCGCGTGCGCATCGCGCTGCACCTGCACGTCCGGCAGGCTGCCGAGATAGGCGACGAAGGCCTCCGGA
>NZ_AQOJ01000902.1:0-367 GCF_000364685.1 Xanthomonas sp. SHU 166 | reverse complement strand
CCCTCCGACGGCAGGTCGCCGCGGTGCCACCACGCCGGGGTATCGCGCGACACCTGCACCCGCCCCTGCAGCACGGTGACGCGGGCGCCGCCGGCCTGCGGGTCGACCCCGAACACGGTGCCGACGTCGCGCAGCACCAGCGCGCCGACGCTGACCCGCAGCGGCCGCGCCGGATCGTGGCCGAGATCGAACACCGCCTTGCCGCGCAGCAGGGCGATGTCGCGACGCTGCGTGCCGTAGCGCACGGCGATCGCACCACCGCGCTCCAGTTGCACCACGCTGCCGTCGTCCAGCGCGACGCTGCGCGGCGCGTCCGCCGGCGCTGCGTACACCGTCGCCGGCACCGGCTCCGGCGCGCTCAGGCGCA
>NZ_AQOJ01000901.1:0-7838 GCF_000364685.1 Xanthomonas sp. SHU 166 | reverse complement strand
GCCACGCTGGAGGCGGCCGGCTTCGTCGGCCTGCGCCTGGGGCCGCGCATCCTGCGCACCGAAACCGCCGGCCTGGCCGCGATCGCGGCGCTGCAGGCGCATCACGGCGACCTGTGAGTTCAGGCAGGCGATGACGCTGCAGACAGCGGCGCCGCAACGCAGGCGCCGCAGGCATGGGACATACATATGTGTCGACGCGCTACGGCACGCCAGGCGCGCCGCGCCGGCGTTGCGGGACGCCACCCGTCGGCGCGGCCACCGCCGCGCCGGGCCGCTCAGTGGCGCTGCTGCAGGAACCAGTTCGCCGCGCCGATCACCCCGAGCTGGCCATGCTCGACCAGCTTTACTGGGATCTGCTCCAGCGCAGGACGCATCGCGCCCTTGTTCAAGTAGCGCTCGACGAAGCTGCTGGCGGACAGGAACGCGCCGATCTGCGGCAGGAAGCCGCCGGCCAGATAGATGCCACCCTGCACGCCGTACAGCAGCGCCATGTCGCCGACCACGCTGCCGAGCAGGCCGCAGAACGCGGACAGTGCCTCGTGCGCGAGCGGATCGTCGCCGGCCAGTGCAGCCGCGGTGATGTCGCTCGGTGCGGCATGCGCAGGCGTGGCGCCACGCAGCTCGCACAGCACGCGATAGAGATTGAGCAGGCCCGGGCCGGACAGGAAATGCTCCATCGGCACATAGGAGCAATCGCGCAACAGCCGCTGCGCCAGCGCCAGTTCCAGATCGTTGCCGATCGGCAGCGCGGCATGGCCGGCCTCGGTGGCCAGCACCATGGCGCCGCCCTGGGTCGGAATCCACACCGCGGCGCCGAGACCGGTGCCCGGACCGATCACCAGCGCAGGCCCGCGCTGCGCCTTGCGCGGCCCGGTCAGATGCAGCACTTCGCTGGCGTCCATCGACGCGGCCGCATACGCCACCGCTTCGAAATCGTTGACCAGATGCAGTGCCTTCAGGCCCAGCCGCTCGCGAATTTCCGGCGGCGACAGCGTCCACGGCAGATTGGTGGTGATGACGCGACCATCTTCGAGCGCGTAACCGGCGCTGGCGATCACCCCACGGGTCGGCTTCGGCCCCTGCACCTGGCCCAGGAACTCGCCGATGATCTCGGCCAGACCGGGGTAATCGGCGCAGCGGTATTTGCGATAGTCCAGCACATCGACGGACGGCGCCGGGCCGGCACCGGCAGCGCGTGCGACCAGGCCGATCCGGACATGGGTTCCGCCGACATCGGCAGCAATGAAGGGCTCGGCGCGCGGCACGGCCGCTGCCACTGATGAACTGCTTGCGGACACATCTTCTCCCGTTACGCCAGAGCAGGCGCATGCCGATTCGGCAGATTGATCGATCGAGTGTCGGACCACCTTGACAACGTTGTCAAGGTGAATTTCACCCGTTTGTCGTTTTGTCTTCACCACTGCGACTTCATCGGCCGGATCGCCCGGCCGTTCGAGTGGTCGATCGCATGGCGCGTTGCATGGGTGAACATCCGTCGCAAAATTTCGCCGCATTGCACAAATTTCTGCCACACGCCCGGCCAACCGGCAGCGCCTGCCACACCAGGGCCTCGCGGCCAACGCAGGCCCGTTGCACCCATCCGCGGGCATGTTTTCTTTTGTAGACAAGCACCTAGGAGACGCGGCGGAAGGGCCGCGAAAGCCTCCGGAAAGATGCCGCGGCGAGCCTTGCTTGCATTCGTCAAAACCACGTGAAACGGGTGTTGACAACGCTGTCAGCGCTACGACAGACTCGGCTCACACAAGTTTTACAACTTCAAGACATGCCACGTTCAGGGGATTCAGACACAGCGACGCATCGCCGCTCCTCCCGCGCCAAGTGGCAGGACGCGCGCTGACGCTGCGACCGGCATCCCCGAACCGACGAAACCACGCCCCGAGCCGGGCCGGACGCAGCGGCGTCCGGATCAGGCGACAAGGTGCACTGCTGTATTGCTGGACTTGGTTGTTACCTGCAGGAACACAGGAAGGACTGGCGCCCTCGATGCCGCCGGTTGGCTACTTCCGCGTCAGCGACCGGACGACGCGCATCGAGATGCGATCCGCGCAGCGCCACCAGGCGCGGCGCCATCCACAAGGCCGGGCAGCGGCCAGCACGCCGGAACATCGGTTGCACCTCATGCCCAAGTACTCACCCAGAGGTTTAGCCAATGAATAGCCGCACCACTACCTTAGCCCTCAGCATCATGGCCGCGCTGTACCTGTCCGGTAACGCCGCCGCGCAGGAAGCGCCCGCTTCCGCCAACGCGGATTCCAAGAACGTCCAGCAGCTGGATGCCATCACCGTCACCGGTTACCGCGCCTCGCTCGAGAAGAGCCAGTCGGTGAAGCGCTCGGCCAACTCCATCGTCGATGCGATCAGCGCCGAGGACATCGGCAAGTTCCCGGACACCAATGCCGCCGAGTCGCTGGCGCACCTGCCGGGCATCAGCGTGGACCGCCAGTTCGGCGAAGGCGAGAAGGTCAGCATCAACGGCACCGACCCGGCGCTGAACCGCGTGCTGCTCAATGGCCAGACCATCGCCTCGGGCGACTGGGGCGGCAACCCGACCGACACCAGCGGCCGCACCTTCAACTACACCCTGCTGTCGCCGGAAATCATCGGCCTGATGGAGGTCTACAAGACCCCGGAAGCCCGCATCGACGAAGGCTCGATCGGCGGCACCGTGATCGTGCACACCCGCAAGCCGCTGGACCTGCCGAAGAACACCATCCGCGGCTCGATCGGCTACAACTACAACGACCGTTCGGAAGAAGGCAATCCGCGCGGCTCGGCGCTGTGGAGCTGGAAGAACGACGACGAGACCTTCGGCGCGTTGATCTCCGCCACCCACGACAAGCAGGATCTGTCGCGCGCCGGCATCGAGTTCTTCGGCTACAACACCGGCGCCGGCATCCCGCCGACCGCGCGCATCTCCGGCGACGGCGGTAACGTCGCGACCGCCAAGATCCCGGTGGGCATCAATAGCGCCTTCTTCCAGCAGACCCGCGAGCGCAACGGCCTGCAGGGCGCGCTGCAGTGGAAGCCGAACGATCAGAACGAGTTCAACCTGACCGGCATCTACATCAAGGGCAAGTACAACAACTTCAGCGAATCGCGCTACGTCTGCCCGGGCTGCGGCGACCAGGACAAGATCACCAGCGCGACCGTGCAGAACGGCTACATCACCCAGGCCACGGTCACCGATGGCGCCGGCAACGGCAAGCAGCCGTATGCGCAGTTGGACACCAACTACCGCGAAAGCACCGTCACCACCAAGAGCCTGAATCTGCGCCACGACTTCTACGGCGACAAGTGGGTGTTCACCTCGCAGGTCGGCACCACCGAGGCCACCGGCGGCAAGAACCCCGAATACCTGATGAAGTTCCTGCTGAAGGACGGTGGCTACAACTTCGGTTACGACGGCAGCCACACCGACGTCAACTACGACAACGCCAGTGCCGCCAACTGGGGTCTGGTCGGTTCGCCGGCCGGCCTGGCGCCCGGTTCCACTGCCGCTTCGGCGATGCAGGCCGGCGGCATCTACTACGCCAAGAGCACGGACAAGGAGAAGTACTTCCAGTTCGACGCCGCCCGCGATCTGGACTGGGGCCCGCTGAACAAGCTGCAGCTCGGCTACAAGTACATCAACCACGACAACGGCGTCGACGCCCGCGGCAACCGCATCAACACCACCAATGCGATTTCGCTGACCGACTTCAGCCCCGGCACCACCCCGAGCGGTCTGTACGACGGCCTGGGCGCCAGCGGCGACCTGACCAACTGGCCGACCGCCAACCTCAACTCGGTGATCAGCTACCTGCGCGGCCAGCCGCAGGGTCCGTACAACCGCGACTACGGCTCCTCGTTCGACGTCAAGGAAATCACCAGCGACCTGTACGCGCAGCTGAACTTCGAGTCCGGCGCGTGGCGCGGCAACCTGGGCGTGCGTTATGTCGACACCAAGGACAAGTCGCTGTACTGGCAGAGCGCCGATGGCGGCGCCACCTACAACCAGACCCAGGTGAGCAAGCAGTACTACAAGCCGCTGCCGAGCTTCAACCTGGCCTACGATCTGGATACCGACAAGGTGCTGCGCTTCTCCGTGGCCAAGGTGATGGCACGTCCGCGCTACGGCGACCTGGCCGGCTCGTTCACCATCAACAGCAGCAACGGCAACCTGACCGCCAGCGGCGGCAACCCGGACCTGAAGCCCTACGAGTCGACCAACTACGATCTGGCCGCCGAGTGGTACTTCGCCCCGTCCAGCATGCTGTCGGCGGAACTGTTCTATCGCGACATCAGCTCGTACATCGTCACCACCACCTCGCAGCAGCAGCTGACCGATGCGGTGAGCGGCGTGAGCGGCCTGTTCACGGTGACCTCGCCGATCAACGCCTCCGACGCCAAGGTCAAGGGCGCCTCGCTGAACTACCAGCAGGCCTTCGGCTACGGCTTCGGTCTGCAGGCGAACTACACCTACGCCACCGCCGACGCCAGCACCGGCCTGAACCTGCCGTACCTGTCGAAGAACACCTACAACGTGATCCCCTACTGGGAAAACGGTCCGTGGATGGTGCGCCTGAACTACAGCTACCGCTCCAAGTACTTCACCCAGGTCGGCCGCCTGAACTCGCAGGTGTTCACCGACGAGTACAAGCAGCTGGATCTGACCGCCTCGTACGAGATCAACGACTGGATGAGCGTGAGCTTCAGCGCGACCAACCTGCTCGACTCGACCTACTACTGGTACAACGAGGTCAAGTACGCGCCGATCGGCATGTACAAGAACGGCCGCGGCTACCAGGCGCAGCTGAACTTCAAGTTCTGATGTAGCACCGGCGCGCCACCGTCCCTCCACGGTGGCGCGCTTTTTCGTGTCCGGCGCGGCGGCGCCGGCATCGTCTTCTGCAACAAGGAGTGCCGTTCCATGACGACCGAGACCCGCCCCCGTGCGGACCGATCCCGCCACGCCGGAGCCGCACGCCAGACCCTGGCCAGCGCGCTGGCCCTCATGCTCGCGCTGACGGCCCTGCCCGCCGGCGCCGCGGATGCGCCGTCGCCGACCGCGCCCACCGCCACCACCCTCAGTCCGGAACAGATCGACCAGCAGTGGCTGCAGGCCACCGCCAAGTACGCGCCCGAACGCGCGCGGCTGGTGCGCGAAGCCAACGATGGCGCGCGCGGCGGACCGTTCCGACCCGACTGGACCTCGCTCAAGCAGTACCGCTCGCCGTCCTGGTACGACAACGCCAAGTTCGGCATCTTCATCCATTGGGGCGTGTTCTCGGTGCCGGCCTTCGGCAACGAGTGGTATTCGCGCAACATGTATCAGCAGGGCAGCAAGGACTACCTGCACCATCGGGAAACCTACGGCCCGCAGTCGCGCTTCGGCTACAAGGACCTGATCCCGCTGTTCACCGCGCCCAAGTTCGATCCGCAGGCCTGGGCCACCCTGTTCCGCGATGCCGGCGCCCGCTACGTGGTGCCGGTGGCCGAACACCACGACGGCTTCGCGATGTACGACTCGCAGCTGTCGGACTGGACCGCGGTGAAGATGGGTCCCAAGCGCGACGTGATCGGCGAGCTGTCCAAGGCGATCCGCGCACAGGGCCTGCATTTCGGCCTGTCCTCGCACCGCGCCGAGCACGACTGGTTCTTCGACGGCGGCCGCCAGTTCGACTCGGACGTCAACGACCCACGCTACGCCGGCCTGTACGGCCCGGCGCAGATCCGCCTGCCGGGCAAGGACGACGCCGACGTCACCAACGACTGGACCCCGGTGTCGCAGGCCTGGCTGGACGACTGGCTGGCGCGTACCACCGAGCTGATCGACCGCTACGACCCGGACCTGATCTATTTCGACTGGTGGATCGCGCACCCGACCTTCCGCGGCACCCTGCCGACCATGCTGTCGTACTACTACAACCACGGCGCAGACAAGGGCGGCGTGGTGGTGAACTACAAGCTCGGCGCCTTCCCCGAAGGTGCCGGCACGCTCGATATCGAGCGCGGCCAGCTCACCGGCATCCATCCCACGCACTGGCAGACCGACACCTCGGTCAGCAACGCCTCGTGGGGCTATGTCGAGAACGACACCTACAAGACGCCGACCTTCATCATCCACATGCTGGTGGACGTGGTCAGCAAGAACGGCAACCTGATGCTCAACATCGGCCCGCGCGCCGACGGCTCGATCCCGGACACCGAACGCACGATCCTGCTGTCGATCGGCAAGTGGCTCAAGACCAACGGCGAGGCGATCTACGACAGCACGCCGTGGCGCACCTACGGCGAAGGCCCGACCGAAGTGGTCGGCGGCACCTTCCAGGACACCAAGACCAAGCCGTACACGCCCGAGGATTTCCGCTTCACCACCGGCCACGGCGCGCTGTACGCGATCGAGCTGGGCTGGCCGGCCGACGGCCAGGCGCTGATCCGCTCGCTGAAGCCGGCCGATGGCGTGCGCGGCGTCACCCTGCTCGCCAACGGCAAGCCGGTGCCGTTCGAGCAACGCGCCGACGGCCTGCACCTGCGCCTGCCGGCCAAGCCGGTGGGCGAACACGCCTACGTGTTCCGCATCGACCTGTCCTCCCCCACTCCGCCAACGGATCCCTCCCGATGATGAAGCGTTTCGCAGGGCTGCTGTTCGCCCTCGCCCTGGCCTGCGGGCCGGCCATGGCCAAGAACCCGACTGCGCTGTTCTATCTGATGAACACGCAGAAATCGACCAATTCGTTCCTGGCCCACCTCGACAAGATCGACGTGGTGGTGCCGACCTGGTACGGCGTGGACCAGAGTGGCCTGGTCAACGGCACCCCGAACATGTACCTGTACGAGATCGCCAAGCAGCACAAGCTGCGGGTGATGCCGATCCTGTCGATGACCGCCGGCCGCGAGGGCTTCCACAAGCTGCTGCACGACGAGGACGCCAAGCAGCGCATGATCCAGGCGCTGCTGATCCACGGCCGCAAGCACGGCTACTACGGCTTCCAGTTCGATTTCGAGAGCATCGCCTGGACCGACCGCGACGCCTACTCGCTGATGGTCAAGCAGACCGCCGAGGCGCTGCACAAGGCCGGCTTCAAGCTGTCGGTGGCGGTGGTGCCGAACGCGCCTGGCTATGCCGAGGGCGGCGCCTTCGCCAAGTGGATGTGGGAGTACTGGCGCGGCGCCTACGACCTCAAGGCGCTGAGCGCCTCGGCCGACCTGATCAGCCTGATGACCTACGACCAGCACACCCGCTGGACCGCGCCCGGCCCGGTGGACGGCATGGTGTGGATGAAGAAGCACCTGGACTACGCGCTGACCCAGGTGCCGAAGGACAAGCTGTCGCTGGGCATCGCCACCTACGGCTACCGCTGGTACACCGGCAATCCGGTCAAGCCCGACGGCACCGAAGCCTCCAACATCACCGCCGACTACATCGATGCCGACGAATCGTTCCCGCTGGCGGAAGAGCAGCACGCCACCGTGCAATGGGACCCGGTGGAGCAGGAGTCGTGGTTCTACTTCTACCGCGACGACATGCGCGAATGGGTGTTCCGCCCGGATGCGCGCAGCTTCCGCGCCCGCTACGAGCTGACCAAGCAGTACGGTCTGGAAGGCTTCAGCTGCTGGGTGCTGGGCGCTGAAGATCCCAAGGTCTGGGACGAACTGCCGACCGCGGCGCGCTGAGCGGCCACACGACCGAGATGCGACACGGGGGGCACGCGGCGCGCAGCGAACGCGCCGCGCTCACCTCAGGCTACCTCACAGCCTCTACGATACGCATCTCGATCGCTTGAGGTAGACCGATGACTGCAGTGGGTGCACACCCCCGATTGCCGCACCGCCCG
>NZ_AQOJ01000900.1:0-2986 GCF_000364685.1 Xanthomonas sp. SHU 166 | reverse complement strand
GGCGCAGCCGCACCGGCTGCGCCACCTTGGACGTGCCATCGTGCAGCCAGGTGACGTCCAGACCCTGCACCGCCGTGGCCAGGGCATCGGCGATGGATGCCTGGCTCACGCCCAGGCGCGCGGCACGTACGCGGTCGACCACCAGCGTTTCGCGGGTGGCCGCACTCTCCACGCTGGTGTCGACATCGACCACGTTCGGCGTGCGCAGGAAGCGCCGCTCCAGCGCCAGGGCGAGCTGGCGGCTGCGCGGATAGTCCGGCCCGTACACCTCGGCCACCAACGGCGACAGCACCGGCGGCCCCGGCGGCACCTCCACCACCTTCAGCGAGGCGCCATGCCGGCGTGCGATCGCCGCCAGCGGCGGACGCAGCGCGCGGGCGATGGCATGGCTGTGGCGCGTGCGCTGGTGTTTGTCGACCAGGTTCACCTGCAGGTCGCCGACGTTGTTGCCGCTGCGCAGGAAGTACTGCCGCACCAGGCCATTGAAGTTGACCGGCGCCGAGGTCCCGGCATAGCCCTGGTAGTCGTGCACCTCGGGCGTGCGGTCGAGCACCCCGGCCAGGTCCACCAGCAACGCATCGGTGTCCTGCACGGTGCTGCCTTCGGGCAGGTCGACCACGATCTGCAGTTCCGATTTGTCGTCGAACGGCAGCATCTTCAGCACCACCCACTGCAGCCCGACCAGGCCCACCGCGGCCAGCAGCAGTGCCGCAATGCCGGCGAACAGCCAGCCGCGCCGGCGCGCGCCGCGGACAGGATCCAGGAATGGGTGCAGCAAGCGCCCGAACAGGCGCTGCAGGCGCGGTGGCGCGTCGCCCCCCGTCACCGTCTGCGCGGCAGGTGCCGGCACATACCGCTTCAGCAGCTTCAGCGCCAGCCACGGCGTCACCACCAGCGCGATCGCCAGCGACAGCAGCATGCCGACCGAAGCGTTGATCGGGATCGGCCGCATGTACGGCCCCATCAGGCCGCTGACGAAGGCCATCGGCATCAGCGCTGCGATCACGGTGAAGGTGGCGAGGATGGTCGGGCCGCCGACTTCGTCCACCGCCGGCGGAATCGCCTCGCGCAAGGTCTTGCCGCCGGCGCGCAGATGGCGGTGGAGGTTCTCCACCACCACGATGGCGTCGTCGACCAGGATGCCGATGGAGAAGATCAACGCGAACAGCGACACGCGATTGAGGGTGAAGCCCATCGCCCACGAGGCGAACAGCGTCAGCGCCAGGGTCAGCACCACCGCGCTGCCGACCACGATGGCCTCGCGCCAGCCCAGCGCGAACAGCACCAGCAGCACCACCGAGGCGGTGGCGAACACCAGCTTGTGGATCAGCTTGGCGGCCTTGGCCGCCGCGCTGGCGCCGTAGTCGCGGGTGACCTCGGCATGCACGCCCTGCGGCAGCAGTTCGCCGCGCAAGGCCTGCAGGCGCGCGCTCACCGCGCGAGTGAGCGCCGAGGCGTCGCTGCCCGGCTTCTTGGCGATGGCCAGGGTCACCGCCGGCGCGCGCCCCTGCGCCGGGCCACCGCGCGTGGGCGGCGTGCCGTACCACACGTAGGCCGTGGGCAGGTCGGCACCGGCCTGGATCTGTGCCACATCGCGCAACTGCAGCGGCCGGCCGTCGCGCACGCCGATCACCAGCTCGCGCACGGCATCGGCATCGGCCAGGAACCGCCCGGCACTGAGCGGCACCGCACGGCCGCCACCGATGCGGTCGCCGAGCGGACGCACCACGTTCGCCCCCTGCAGCGCCTGGCCGAGGTCGGCCACGGTGAGGTCGTAGGCGGCCAGCCGCGCCGGATCCAGCGTCACCGTGACCACCCGCGGCGGCGCGCCGATGCTGTAGATGTCGCGCGTTCCCGGCAGGCGCTTGAGGTCGGTCTCCAGGGTGCGCGCGATCGCGCCTAGGTCGGCGGCGCTGCGCTGCGGATCGTCGCTCCACAGGGTCACGCTCATCACCGGCACGTCGTCGATGCCCTTGGGCTTGACCAGCGGCGCGCTGGCGCCCATCTGCGTCGGCAGCACGTCCAGGTTGGAATACACCTGGTTGTACAGGCGCACCAGCGCGGTCTGCCGCGGCACCCCGACCTGGAATTCGACGGTCAACACCGCCTCCCCGGGGCGGCTCAGCGAGTACACGTGCTTGATGCCCTCGATCTCGTCGAGCTTCTGTTCCAGCGGCGTGCTCAGCAGCTGTTCGACCTCGCGCGCATCGGCGCCCGGCAGCGACACGAACACGTTGGCCATGGTCACGTCGATCTGCGGTTCTTCCTCGCGCGGGGTGATCGCCACCGCCGCCAGGCCGAGCAGCAGGCCGAGCAGGGCCAGCAGCGGCGTCAGCGGATTGGCCTGGAAGAACGCCGCCAGGCGGCCGGACATCCCGAAACCGGCCGCCATCTCAACGCTCCGCCAGCGCGCGCCGCTGCGCCGCCAGCGCCTGTCCGGCAGCGACCGGATCGCGCGCCACCCGCTCGCCCGCGCGCAACCCGGCCAGCACTTCCACCCGCTGCGTATCGCGCTGGCCGATCCGCAGCTGCCGCAGGCTGAGCCGGCCGTCGGCCAGCACATAGGCGGCGCTGAGTTCGCCCCGCTGCAGCAGCGCCGACAGCGGAATGCGCAACGGCGCCGCCTCCGCGGCATCGCCGGCAGCCAGCGGAAAACCGACCTTGGCCGTGGTGCCGGGTGCCGGGGCCGGCTGCAGCGCCGGCAACGGTACCCGCACCGTCACGCTGTGGCTGCGCGGATCGGCGGTGGGGAACACCGTCACCTGCGGAATCTGCAGGATGCGTCCATCGTCCAATCGCACCTGCGCGCGCGGCGCGGCGCGGACCGCGTCCGCATCCGACTGCGGCACCTGCACCTCGATGCGCTGCGCGCCTGGCACGTACAGCGACAGCAAGGCCTGCCCGGCCGCCACCGCCTCGCCCGGCTGCACCTGGCGCGCGCTGATGACGCCCGCAAACGGCGCGCGCACCACGGTGTAGTCGGCCG
>NZ_AQOJ01000899.1:0-1702 GCF_000364685.1 Xanthomonas sp. SHU 166 | reverse complement strand
TGGCAGGTGCAGCAAGCGTCCCGCGCAGCCGTCCGGCACGCCAGGCACAGCGGATCGGCCAACGAAGCACACGCATGATCGAACTCCAGAGGAAAGGGCGCATCCGCGCCGTCGGTGGGCACCCCACCGCGGCAGATCGGGTGCGGCCGCCCTAGGCTGGCCGCGAGATAAATTAGAATTTTCTTATATTAGAGTCAACTGATATGATGGGCGCACTTTCCCGCCGAGCACCCCCAATGCCCGCCTCCTCCGCCCAAGTCCTGGTCGACCGCGCACGCGCGCAGATCCACGAAACCCCTGCCCACACCGATGCCGCCGCCACGCCCCTGCCCGGCGAATGGATCATCGACGTGCGCGAACCCGGCGAGTTCGCCATGGGCCACCTGCCCAACGCCATCAACATCCCGCGCGGCATCCTCGAATTCCGTCTCGACGCCGATCCGGCGCTGGCCCGACGCGACCAGCCGATCCTGCTGTACTGCGCCAGCGGCGGCCGCTCCACCCTGGCGGCACTGAGCCTGCAGCACCTGGGCTACACCGCGGTGCGCTCGCTGACCGGCGGCTTCCTGGGCTGGACCGCGGCCGGTGGCCCGGTCGATTTCTGAGCCCATGCCGCGCCGCGCCGCAACCGCCCTGGACCCTGCCGCGATGCGCGCGCACGCCAACGAGGCGGCGCGCCTGCTGAAGGCGCTCGGCAACGAGAAGCGGCTGCTGCTGCTGTGCCTGCTGGTGGACCACGAGCAATCGGTCGGTGAACTCAACGCACGTGTGGAGCTGAGCCAGTCGGCGCTGTCGCAACACCTGGCGCTGCTGCGCGAGGATGGACTGGTGCAGACCCGCCGCGAGGGTCAGACCATCTATTATTCGCTGGTGCCCGGCCCGGTGCAGCGCATCCTTGAGGTGCTGCACGGCATCTACTGCAGCGCCGCGCCACCTGCCGCCACCCGGAGCGATCGATGAGCCAGCATCCGCACGTCCACGCCTTCCACCATGGCGGTTCCGGCACCTGGAGCTACGTGGTCGAGGATGGCAACGACGCCGCGGTGATCGACCCGGTGGTGGGCTACGACCCGCAGACCGGCGCACTGGACGACGCACCGGCGCAGGCGTTGGCCGCGTGCCTGGACGCGCGCGGACTGCACCTGCGCTGGATCCTCGAGACCCACGCCCACGCCGATCATGTCTCCGCCGCGCAGTGGTTCAAGCAGCGATGGCCGCAGGCGACGCTGGCGATCGGCGATGGCATCCGCGAGGTGCGTGCCCGTTTCGCGCCACAGTTCGGACTGGACGCGGACGCGCAGGCGCGCTGCGGCTTCGATCACCTGTTCGCCGATGGCGAGCGTTTCGCGATCGGCAGTGTGCAGGCGCAGGTCATCGCCGTGCCAGGCCATACCGGCGACAGCGTCGCCTACCTGATCGGCGATGCGCTGTTCCCGGGCGATTCGCTGTTCATGCCCGACAGCGGCACCGCGCGCTGCGACTTCCCCGGCGGCGACGCGGCCACGCTGTACCGTTCGATCCAGCGGCTGTACGCGCTGCCGGAGGCGACGCGCATGTTCGTGTGCCACGACTACGGCGCAGGCGGCCGCGCGGTGGCCTGCCAGACCAGCATCGGCGAACAGCGCCGCAGCAACATCCATGTGCGCGATGGCATCGACGAAGCGGCCTTCGTGGCCTTGCGCCAGGCGCGCGATGCGACACT
>NZ_AQOJ01000898.1:0-21402 GCF_000364685.1 Xanthomonas sp. SHU 166 | reverse complement strand
GGCCGAGCCGCGGCTGATGCAGCCGTCGGTGCGCGCCAACATCCAGGCCGGCCGCACCGACGACCTGGCGCCGCCGGCGGCGTGAGCAGGCAGCGCGCCGCCGGCGCGCTAGGATGCGGAGTTGCGACAGCGCTGCGCGACCGTACGCGCGCGCCGCCGCGCCCTGCCGCATCGCCTACCTGCCCCCGCTGGAGTGACCCATGACCCGACCGCTGCGCCGCCTGCTGTGCCTGTGCACCTTGATCGTCGCCACCGCGATCGCGCCGGTCTCGGCGCAGACGCCGCTGACCGTGTTCGCCGCCGCCAGCCTCAAGGAATCGCTGGACGAGGCCGCCAGCGCCTACCAGCGCGCCAGCGGCACCCCCGTGCAGGTGTCCTACGCCGCCAGCTCCACGCTGGCCCGGCAGGTGGAACAGGGCGCGCCGGCGGACGTGTTCGTCTCCGCCGACCAGGAGTGGATGGACTACCTGCAGCAGCGCAAGTTGATCGATCCGGCACTGCGCCGCGACCTGCTCGGCAACACCCTGGTACTGGTGGCGCCGGCCGCCAGCAAGGCGCAGGTCGACCTGCGCAAACCCGGCGCGCTGTTCGCCGCGCTCGGTGCGCAGGGGCGCCTGGCGGTCGGCCAGACCGCCAGTGTGCCGGCCGGCAAGTACGCGCGCGCCGCACTGCAGGCGCTGGGTCAGTGGGACAGCGTGCAGCCGCGCCTGGCCGAGAGCGAGAGCGTGCGCAGCGCGCTGATGCTGGTGGCGCGCGGCGAAGCGCCGCTGGGCATCGTCTACGGGTCCGACGCCCAGGCCGAGCCCAAGGTGCGGGTGGTGGCGACCTTTCCGGCCGACAGCCACGCGCCGATCGTGTATCCGGTGGCGCCGCTGCGGGCGAGCGCGCAAGGCAAGGCCGCCGCCGAGTTCGTGCGCTGGCTGGGCACGCCACCGGCACAGGCGATCTTCCGTCGACACGGTTTCTCGCTCGCCCGCTGAGGCCTGGCGTTGTTCGACTTCACCGCGCAGGAACTGACCGCCATCGCGCTGAGCGTCAAGGTCGCGCTGGTCGCGGCGCTGGCTAGCCTGCCGTTCGCCGTGGCCTGCGGCTGGCTGCTGGCGCGGCGCCGCTTCTTCGGCAAATCGTTGCTGGACGCGCTGCTGCACCTGCCGCTGGTGATGCCGCCGATCGTCACCGGCTACGCGCTGCTGCAACTGTTCGGCCTGCAGGGGCCGATCGGCGGCTGGCTGTTCGAACATCTGGGCGTGCAGTTCGCGTTCCGCTGGACCGGCGCGGCGCTGGCCAGCGCGGTGATGGGCTTCCCGCTGATGGTGCGGGCGATCCGCCTGGCCATGGAATCCACCGACCGCCGCCTCGAAGCGGCCGCCGCCACGCTCGGCGCCGGCCCATGGCGGGTGTTCTTCACCATCACCCTGCCGCTGGCATGGCCGGGCGTGGTCGCCGGCGGCGTGCTCGGCTTCGCCAAGGCGTTGGGCGAGTTCGGCGCCACCATCACCTTCGTCTCCAATATCCCCGGACAGACCCAGACCCTGGCCTCGGCGATCTACAGCCTGCTGCAGGTGCCCGGCGCCGAAGCCGGCATCTGGCGGCTGGCGGCGGTGGCGCTGGCGATCTCGCTGGGCGCGCTGCTGGCTTCCGAGTGGCTGGTGCGACGCCAGCGCGGCACCGAGGTGGACGCATGAGCCGCGCAACCGCCCGGAGCCGACGCCGATGCTGAGCATCGACCTGCATCTGCAGCGCGGCCGTTTCGCGCGCCACGTGCGCATCGAGGAACAGGCGCGCGTGGTCGCCCTGGTCGGCCCGTCCGGCGCCGGCAAGACCAGCCTGCTCAACGCCATCGCCGGCGTGCTGCCGCCGCGCAGCGGGCGCATCGCCATCGATGGCCGGGTGCTGTACGACAGCGCGACCGGCATCGACCTGCCGGCGCATCGCCGTGGCATCGGCTACGTGTTCCAGGACGCGCGCCTGTTCCCGCACATGGACGTGCGCCGCAACCTCGGTTACGGCCGCCACGGCCGCGGCCGGCCGGCGCGCTTCGCACTGGATGCGGTGGTCGAGTTGCTCGGCATCGGCGCGCTGCTGGAGCGGCGCCCCGACACGCTCTCCGGCGGCGAAGCGCAGCGCGTGGCGATCGGCCGCGCGCTGCTGTCGCAGCCGTCGCTGCTGCTGTTCGACGAACCGTTGTCGGCGCTGGACGCAGACCGCCGCGGCGAACTGATCCCGTACCTGCAGCGCGTGCGCGACGACGTGCGCCTGCCGATGCTCTATGTCAGCCACCAGGCCGAGGAAGTAGCGCGCATCGCCGACGCAGTGCATCGGCTGGACTGACGCAGACGTCGCGTTCACCGGGACTGGGGAGACTGAAGGTCCCGCACAACAGACTTTGCATGCGCCGCTACCGCAAGCTCGACTTCCCCACGCAGGACGTGCGCCGCTTCCTTGAGCCGGGCCCGGTGGTGCTGGTCAGTTCGGCCTGGAAGCAGCAACGCGACGTGATGGCCCTGGGCTGGCACATGGTGCTGGAGTTCTCGCCCTCGCTACTGGCCTGCTGCATTTCCAGCGCCAACCACAGCTTCGACCTGATCCGACGCAGCAAGCAATGCGTGATCAACCTGCCCACCGCCGACCTGGTCGACACGGTGGTCGGCATCGGCAATACCAGTGGCGCGGACCTGGACAAGTTCGCGCACTTCGGCCTCACCGCAGTGCCCGCCACGCACGTGGCGGCGCCGCTGATCGCCGAGTGCTACGCCAGCTTCGAATGCCGCCTGCACGACGGCAGTCAGATCGGCAAACACGGCCTGTTCGTATGGGAGGTGGTCAAGGCGCACGTCCCCGCCTCGCCGAAGCGGCCGCGCACCCTGCACTACCGGGGCGACGGCCGCTTCATGCTGTCGGGCGCGGAGATCTCGCGGCGGCGCCTGTTCAAGCCGGAGATGCTGTAGTTCCCGGCAACGGGCAAGGCAGACTACACGCTGCGATCGAGGCGCTCAGCGCGCGCCGTCGACGCGTCCCGATTGCACGCTGGCCTTGCCCTGCCGGACCTCGAAGGTGAACGCGTAGGCCAGCGTCACCGGCACCTCCTGCACCGACTGCGCATCGTCGCAGCGTTTCTCCTGCGCCGGCCGCTGCGCCGGATCGGCATAGGTACAGATCGCCGCCGGCACGAAGCGCCACTGCGCGACCGTCTCCTGCACCGCCTGCAGCAGATCGGCCATCTCCGGCTGCGCGCCCGCGCTGCAGTCCGGGCGATCGTTCAACAGGGCGCTGCGCTCCACCGTGCCTTGCGCGGACAGGATCACCCGCACGCAGACCGTGGTCGGGGCCAGCGTGCGGCGCGGCGACTCGGCCGGCAACTGCGGCGTCGGCGCCTGCAGCGGTTGCGGCATGCGGAACACTTCCTGCGGCTGCATCCGATACGACTGCACCGCCGCCGCACCGGGCGCCGCGCCGAATCCTGTTTCCAGCATGCGCTGATCCACCGAGTCAATGCGCCGGGTCGGTTGCGGCGCCTCTTTCGGCGCCTGGCTGGCGCAGCCGGAAAGGAGCAGCGCCAGCAGCATGCCGGTCCGCAAGTGCGCACTCATCGCACGGTCCGCGCCATGCCGCACAGCGGCGCGGCGCCGCCCTTGCCGGAGAACACCTTGTCGCACAAGCTCGCCAAAGTGTCGCCGGCATCCTCGCCCAGGCGATACCAGCGGTAGTTCGCAGCATCGGCGACGCCAGCCGGCGCCTCCTCGGGATACATTTCCACGTCGAACGCGACCGGGATCTTCACGCGGCTGGCCACAGCGAGTCCGTGCGCAGTCGCCGGCGAGAAGCGCCACTTCCAGGCGGCGGTAACCGCGGCAGCATCCAAGACTGCGCTACCGCTGCCATGATCCAGCACGCGCACGTCGCTCGGCGCCCCGTGCGCATCCACGTCGACCAGCAGGACCAGCTTGCCGGAGACGCCGGCACGCACCGCTTCATCCGGGTATTTCGGGGGCGGCATGTCGATCACCTTGGCAGGCTGCGCTCCGGTCCGCGCGGCGACCACCGACGCCTGCTGCACCGATCGTGCCGACGTGCCATCCACCTCGCTCGCGGCAAGATCGCGTGCCACGCCCGTGGCATCTGTTCCAGTTGGCAACGCCAGTGCCATCGCACTCCCGCTCAACGCGGCCAGCGTCACCGCCGCGAGGCCCAGACGACGCCGCCAACCACGCACCGCCGGGCGCCGCAGCAAGGCAATGCGCTGGCACAGGACGCTGCCCGCCTGCCAATGGCAGCCCACCGGCAAGGCCAGCGCGTCCAACTGGGTCTGCAGCATCGCCTCGGCGTAATGCCGGCGCGTGCCAGGATGGCGAACCAGCACCGCGGCATCGCAGGCCAGTTCCTGATCCAGGCGGAAACGCGTGGCGGCCCAGTGCAGCAGCGGATTGAACCAGTACACGCAGCGCAGCACGGCGAGCAGCAGATTGCTGCGGGTGTCGCCGCGGGCGATATGCATGCGTTCGTGCGCCAGCACCAGTTGCGCCTGCGGCGGCGGATAGCGCGCGGCGAAGTCCATCGGCACCACCACCTGCGGCCGCCACGCACCCAGCACCAGCGGCCCATGCAGCGCATGCTCGGCGACCAGCACGCCATCCTCGCCAGGCTGCAAGCGACCCAGGCTGCGCCGGTAGCGGCGCTGCTGCCGCCACAATAAGGCCGCCAAGGCCAGCGCACCCGCCAGCCACAACGACAGCAACCAGACCGTGGCATGCCCGCTCGCCGACACGCCGTCGCCTGCCGACATCTGCGCCCGTGTCACGCCGACCAGCACCGCCGGCATGTCCAGCGCCAAGCCCGCCGGCAACGCTGGACGCCAGCCGCTGGGCAACAGTGCCGCCAGCAGCGCCAATGGCACCGCGATCCATAGCGCGTAGGCGATGCCGGCGCCGAACGCGCGCCGCATCGGCACGCGCAATGCCAGCACCGCCGCGATGGCCGCGCTGACGACCAGCGCGGTACTCCCGAGGTCCCTCACGATCCCGTCAATGCTCATCGTCCAGCTCCTGGATCAGTCGTTTGAGTTCGGCGATATCGGCATCGCTGAGCTTGCCGCGTTCGCTGAAGTGCGCCACCAACGGCGCGATACGGCCGCCGAACAGGCGGTCGAGCAGGCCTTCGCTCTGTTGCTGCACCCACTGCGCGCGCTGCAGCAGGGGCGTGTACAGATAGCGGCGGCCTTGTTTGTCGGCGCGGATCGCGCCCTTGTTGAGCAAGCGGTTGAGCAGGGTCTTGACCGTGGGTTCGGCCCAGCCGCCATGCCCGGACAAGGCGGCGAACACCTCCTCGGCGCTGAGCGGGTGCCGCTCCCACAGCACCTCCATGACCACGGCTTCCGCGTCGCTGATCGACATTTCGTTTACGCCCGTAAATTTTCAATGATTACGCGCGTAAACAAAACGCATGTCAAGCGTTTTTTGCGCAGCGTCGGATGTCCTCGCGATCGGCATGCCACCACGCCCGGAGGTCGTCGCCGCCAATCGCGTACGCCGCGGCACCGCGCGTATCGCTCGCACCACGATCCACGCAATCGCCGGCACACCCTCTAAGCTATGCCGATGACCGATCACCTCGACGACCTCGACGCCGCTGCCGACCTGATCCTGCAGCGCATCGCCGGCCCGCTGCGCGTGGGCGCTCCGCTGGGCCTGGGCAAACCGCATCGCCTGCTCAACGCGCTGTACGAGCGCATCGAACACGATCCGACGCGGCCGCTGCAGATCTACACCGCGCTGTCGCTCAATCCGCCGGCGCCCGGTGGCGGAATGCAGGGACGTTTCGCGCGGCCGTTCGTGCAGCGCCATTTCGGCGAGGACTTCCCGCGCCTGCGCTATGTGCAGGCGATGCAGCGCGATGCGCTGCCGGCGCACATCCAGGTCGAAGAGTTCTACATGCAGTCCGGCGCGCTGCTGCGCTCGACCCAGGCGCAGCGCAGCTACACCAGCCTCAACTACACCCATGCCGCCGACGCGGTGGCGCAGCGCGCGCCGAACCTGATCGTGCAGAAAGTGGCGCGCGAACCCGACGGGACCCGGCTGTCGTTCTCGTGCAACAACGACATCACCCAGGACACCCTGGCCGCAGTGCAGCGGCGCGGCCTGCCGCGGCCGCTGCTGGTGGCCGAAGTCGATCCGCAGTTGCCGTGGATCGGCGGCTGCGCGGCGGTGGAGCCGAGCTTCTTCGACGTGGTGGTGACGCCGCCGGGGCCGTATCCGCGCCTGTTCGGGCTGCCACGGCAGCCGGTCGCCGATGCCGATTACGCCATCGGCCTGTACGCCAGCACGCTGGTGCGCGACGGCGGCACCCTGCAGATCGGCATCGGCACCCTGGCCGATGCGCTGTGCCATGCGCTGGTGCTGCGGCATACCGACAACGCGCGCTACCGGCAGGTGCTGGCGGCGCTGGATCCGGAACTGGAGCGGCATCCGGCGGTACGCGAATGCGGCGGCCTGGAGCCGTTCGCGGTCGGCCTGTTCGGCTGCAGCGAGATGCTCAACGAGGGCTTCCGGCAGTTGGTCCAGTGCGGGGTGATCCGGCGCAAGGTGCTCGACGACGCGCCGCTGCTGCAGCGCGTGGCCGACGGCACTGCCGATGCGCAGGACCTGCAGCGTCTGGAGCGCGAGGGCGAATACCTGCAAGGCGCTTTCTACCTGGGTTCGCCGGAGTTCTACGCCTGGCTGCGCGACATGGATCCGCAGGCGCGCGCGGCGATCGGCATGCGCCGCATCAGCGAGATCAACCAGCTCTACGGCGACGAGGCATTGCGCCGGGTACAGCGGCGCGAGGCGCGCTTCTTCAACTCGTGCATGATGGCCACCGCGCTCGGCGCGGCGGTGTCCGATGCGCTGGACGATGGTCGCGTGGTGTCCGGCGTCGGCGGCCAGTACAACTTCGTGTCCATGGCGCACGCGCTGGACGACGCGCGCAGCGTGCTGATGTTCCGCGCCGTCCGCAGCGATGCCGGCGCAACGCAGTCGAATGTGCGCTGGAACTACGGCCACACCACCATCCCGCGGCACCTGCGCGACCTCTACGTCAACGAGTACGGCATCGCCGACCTGCGCGGCCTGACCGACGAGGACTGCATCGCGGCGATGGTCGGGATCGCCGACGTGCAGGCCCAACCCGCGTTGCTGGAGACGGCGAAGGCCAACGGCAAGCTGGCCGCCGACTTCGCAGCACACACGCACTGGCAACGCAATCAGGCTGCGCGGGTGCGCGACGCGCTGGCGCCGTTCCGCCGCGACGGCACCCTGCCCGACTATCCGCTGGGCAGCGATTTCACCGAGGTCGAGCAGCGCCTGCTGCGCGCCCTGTCCTGGCTTCGGCAGCACACTGCCAGCACCGGCGCCAAGCTGAAGACGGTGGCCAGCGCGGTGCTGGCGCGTCCCGCGGCGGATGCCGCCTGCATGCAGCGCATGGGGCTGGACGCGCCGCGCAGCCTCGGCGAACGGCTGGACGCGACGTTGCTGGCATTCGCCCTGCAGCGCACGCGCACGCCGCAATGACGCACGCGCGGCAACGGCAGGGAGCCACCCGGCGACGCAGGGTTTACGTGTAGAAGCGGCTCGACGTGCCCTGGGCCGACAGCCGCAACGCGCGCGATCGGGAATGCCCGTCGCGGCCAAGTCGCTCTCGCAACAACGCCAACACTTCGCACTGAGTTGCGGCAAAACCGCGTCGCCGGCGGTGCTTGTCCAACCAGCCGCGACAACGTGACGACGATCATGCACGCATGGGACACCGCGCACGATCGTGGGCACAGCGCGGACCATGACACGATTTGGCAACACCCGCGTCAACTGCACTCGGGATGCTGTCGAGATATCGTTACCAAGCGTGACCACGATGTTCCCCCAACGTTCTGTCCCGATGTCGTCGAAACTCCGCAGTGCGCCAGCTGCGCTGCGCGCGCTGCTGGCGGTGTTGGCGCTGTTGCCATCTGCGCTGTGCGCCGCACCCAGGCTTGGCGACCTGCAGTACATCGGCAGCCACAACAGCTACCACGCCGGCTTCGCGCCCAGCGAAGCGGCGCTGTGGAAACGCCTGGATCCAGCGACGTTCGCGGTGCTGGACTACCGGCATCCGCCGTTGACGCAGCAACTGGACGACGGCGTGCGCCAGATCGAACTGGACATCTACGCCGACGCCAAGGGCGGACGCTACGCGCACCCGGCGATGATCGACCAGCTTACCAAGGCCGGGCTGCCGCCGGCTCCGCCGATCGCCGCGCCAGGCGTGATGCAGCGGCCGGGCTTCAAGGTCATGCACATCCAGGACCTCGACCAGCGCAGCACCTGCCAGCCGCTGCTGGCCTGCCTGCGCGAGGTGCGGGCGTGGTCGCAACGGCACCCCGGGCATCTGCCGATCTTCATCCTGCTGGAAACCAAGCAATCCACCGTGCCGGCGGCCTTCCCCACGGTGCAGCCGGAGCCGTTCGACGGTAAGGCGCTGGACGCGCTGGACGCCGAACTGCGCTCGGTGTTCGCCGCGAACGACTACATCAGCCCCGACCAGGTACGCGGCAGCGCGGCCACGCTCAACGCCGCCGTGCTCGCGCAGGGCTGGCCTGCGCTCTCCGCGGCGCGCGGCAAGGTGGTGTTCCTGCTCGACCAGCGTTCGATCGGCCCGGCCTACCTGGCCGGCCATCCGTCCTTGCGCGGCCGCGTGTGCTTCACCAATGCCGATCCCGGCGCCGACGACGCCGCCTTCGTCGAGCGCAACGACGGCAGCGCCGACGAGATCGCGACGCTGGTGAAGGCCGGCTACCTGGTGCGCACCCGCACCGACGCGGACCTCAAGGAACCCCTGCGCAACGACACTGCGCGACGCGCCGCCATGCTCGCCAGCGGCGCGCAACTGCTCAGCACCGACTTTCCCGATCACGAGCCTGCCGCCTCCGGCTACGTGGTGCGCTTCCCCGGCGACGCCGTCGCCCGCTGCAATCCGCAGCGTCCGCAGGCCGACTGCCACGGCGTCGACCTGCGCCACTGAATGCCATTGGCCGCGCGACGTCGCGGCCACGCCCCACACGTACGCAATGGAAGGCCTGGGCGATCCGCGCGCCGGCATCGGCGTGTCCGGACTTCGGATCGCAACCGCTGTTTCCCCCAACGAGCCACCCCCATGCTCCCGTTTCATCGCCCCTGCCCCCTGTGCTGTGCCATCGCCCTCGCGCTTGCGCTCTCGCCAACCGCCCGCGCCAGCGACGCCGATGACGCCAGCGCACGCACCACCACCCTGGACTCGGTCAACGTGCAGGCCACGCAGGCCACCGTGCCGGGCTCATTGGACGAACAGCGCCTGTCCAACGGCGTCAACAGCGTGATGAGCAAGCAGCAGATCGATGCGATTCCCTCCGCCGGCATCGCCGACGTGGTCGCGCACCTGCCCGGGCTGTCCGCCTACAGCGACATGCACCTGGGCCAGGCCACCACCGGCGAGAACGCCTACGTCAGCATCCGCGGCCTGGATGCCAGCTACAACAGCTACCGTCTCAACGGCTTCGGCATGCCCGAGACCGATTCGTCCACGCGTGCGATCTCACTGAACATGCTGGCGCCGTTCGGCATCCAGTCGGTCAAGGTCTCCAAGTCGCCGACCCCGGACCTGCCGGGCGACGCGATCGGCGGCGCGATCGACATGCGCACGCCCAGCGCGTTCGACTTCGACGGCGACTTCTACGGCAAGACCACCACGCAAGGCCAGTTCAACGCGCTCGCCTCCGACCTCGGCGGCAAGCACACCGGCGGCACGCTGCAACAGGAGCTGGCCTGGAAGTTCGGCGACGACCACGCATTCGGCGTCTACGCCTCGGCCTACTACGGCAAGAACAACAACATGGCGCAGGCGCCGGCGCCCAACAGCGCGTATTTCCCGGCGGACCCGGCGCAGGCCAAGGCGGTGGATCTGCGCGATGTCGGCCCGCTGCTCAGCGCTCGCTACAAATACAGCGTCTACACCAGCCAGATCGAGCGCTACGGCGGCAACCTCGCCTTCGACTGGCAGGGCGAGCACACCACCCTTTTCGCGCGCGCCATCTACGGCAGCTACAACGTCACCGGCCAGCAGGACCAATCCAGCGCACGCCTGGAAACCGTCAACAACCAGCCGACCGCGGTGCGTGGCGGCTACTTCAACACCCACGACATCAAGGAAACCCTGGCCACGCTGCAGTTGGGCGGGCAGACCACGCTGGATCGTCTGCGCTTCGATTACGGCAGTTCCTTCGGACGCGGCACGCGCAGCCGCCCGGACTACGTCGCCGCAAGCCTGTACGGCTTCACCCCGGGCAGCTTTGCGTTCGACCTGAGCGACCCGACCTATCCGAGCATCGCCCCGAGCTCGCCGGCCCTGAAGAACTTCTTCTACAGCCTGGATTCGGCGCTGTTCTGGAAGACCCAGGGCCACGATGCCGGCAGCCACGACAACCGCGCCAGCGCGCATGCCGACATCAGCTACCGCGTGGACGGCGACGTGCTCGACGAGGTCAAGACCGGCCTGTCGCTCGACCACGCCGACCGCGGCTCCTACGATCACCCGTTCTTCCACAAGGACGGCAATTTCGTCTACAACGGCCCCTACTTCGGCGGCAGCAACTACGTGTTCCCCAACGCCGGCGGCCCGCCGCTGAGCGCCCTGCCCGGCCGCCTCACCTATGCCGCCTTCGACGGCCACTACGCCGGCCCGTTCAAGATCCTCGACCGCGACTGGGTGCGTGCGCAGGCGGTGCCGTACAAATACGTCAACGATCCCAATGGGGCAGGCGTCTATACCGCCAACGACTACAACGCCAACACCACCTCCAGTACCGAGGCGATCTACGCCGGCTACGCGATGGCCACGCTGCATGTCGGCGCGGTGACCCTCCTGCCCGGCGTGCGCTACGAACTGACCCGCTACTCCGCCGATGCCTGGCAATCGAACGGCGACGGCATCAACGGCCGCTTCGTCGGCAGCGGCCGCACCTATGGCGAAGTATTGCCGGGCATCAGCCTCAACTACCGTCCGGACGAGCTGACCGTCTACCGCGCCTCGCTGCGGCGCAGCTTCAGCCGCCCGGCGTTCGGGCTGATCTCCGGCGAGACCGTGTACACGGTCGACCCCACCCAGAAGGTCATCGGCATCTCCAAACCCAATCCCGACCTGCAGCCGAGCAAGGCCGACAATGCAGACCTGTCCGCGGAGTTCTACGACCGCAACGGCGGCGTGCTCAGCGCCTCGACCTACTACAAGCGCATCACCGGCTTCATCTACACCTCGCAGTCGGCGACCAGCAACGACAACACGCTGGGCGGCCTGGTCCCGACCGGCACCACCTTCGAGGACGGCGTGCCGGTGACCATGCCGCAGAACGGCGGCACCGCGACGCTGTACGGCGTGGAACTGGCCGGCAGCAAGCGCCTGCAGGATCTGCCTGGGTTCTGGAGCAACTTCGGCGTTGCCGCCAACCTGACCCTGCAACACAGTTCCGCCGACAGCAAGCGCGCCGACCAGCCCGAAAAGACCTGGCTGCCGCGTGCGCCCGAGCGTATCTACAACCTGGACCTGTTCTACGACGACAGCCGCCTGCGCGCCGACCTGAGCTACAACTACACCGGCCTGCAACTGCTCGGCCTGACCAGCGACCGGCTCAACTACTACCTGCAGCCGGTCAAGTCACTGGACTTCACCGCCACCTACCACCTGCCGCACGGCATCGACCTCGGCATCGCTGCCAAGAACCTGCTGAATTCGGCCACGTTCTACGAGACCCAGGGCAAGTCCACCCGCTACATGGCCTACGACCCCGGTGCCGACGGCGCCTACGTGGAAACCGGGCGCGTGTACATGCTCACGCTGAGCTATACCTACTGACGCTGCCCTGCCTCCGCCGCTGCGGCGAGTGCCTTGCGTGCAAACTGCACGCAAGGCATTGGGCAGGATGCACCAGCGCCGCGACCCGCCCTCAGAGGCCACTCCTGACGCCGAAGCACATCGAGGGGTGCGGCAATCCTCCGCAAGCTGCATCGCGCTTCCTCGGGCTGAAGGCCCGGGCATCTAGGGACATTTCCCGATCCCGCACATATCGGCACGCAGCGACAGTGGCTGCGCGACGACCATGTCTGCATGGCGCGCAAGCCGACCATCCATCCCATTGCGACCAAGGATTCCCTTCGATGAACATGCGCCCATCGCTCCGCGCTCTTCTGCTCGTGCTGTCGACACTCCTGCCCTTTGCTGCGCTGGCCGCTCCGCCCGCCACCGTCGCCAGTTGCACAGGCATCGCCGCCGCCTATCCGACAGACCTCGGCCCGCGTTGCAACAGCAACTACGCGAAGATCAACCACCAGCCGCAAGACGCCGCGCAGCGCCTGCAGACGTACTACGCGCGCGTGGAAGTGCTGAAGATCTTCAGGAAAGCCCTGCTGTGCAATGGCCTGTACGGCGCCAAGGCTTCGGAACAGCAGCGTTTCGGCAGCGGCGAAGACGGCCATCTGCAGGCACTGGCCAATCTCTACCAGAACATGCAGAACGACCCGAACCGCCCCGCGGCGCTGTATACGGCTGCCGATCTGAAAGACATCAAGATGAACAAGCCGCAATGCAAATGAGGCAACGCATTCGCACCGAACGCCAGGCGCGCTGAGGTCGCTGGCGTCCCCTCGCGGTTCGGCATCGGCCGCTTCCGGGCAGCCGATGTCATTCGCGTGTAAAATTGCGGGTTTTTGACCACTCACATGGCGAAAGCCCCTCCACGGGCGCCCGTCCCGGGCCCGGCCTTCATTCGCCTGCTGGCGCGCCTGAGCGATGCGTCGATGCCCGCGTCCAGCCCTGCGCTGGCCGACCGGCTCGGCCAATGGATCGACTGGAACCGCGCGGTGGCGGTGTCGCGGGCGCTGGACGGCAAACTGCCCGAGCCTGCCGAGGACGCCCCCGAGGCGCCGGAACCGTCGGCCCTGGAGGCCGAATGCGGCCGCGTGCGCGCTGCGCTGGAAGAGAGCATCGCCCTGGACATCGCCAAGGAGACCGGCAAGCCCGTGGGCAAGCGCCAGCAAGACCCCGACGCACCGATCGACTACGCGCCGTTCCGCCAGCGCTACCAGGCGCTGCAGCGCGCGATGCTGACCGCGACCGGACGCCTGCGCGGCCTGCTGCGCGATGCCCTGGTCCCGCTCTCGCCGGAGATGGCGCGGCTGGCCGAGGTCGATGCGGTGATGGAACTGACTCTCAGCCCGCGCGAGCAGACCTTGCTGGCGACGGTGCCCAACCTGCTGGAAGCGCATTTCCAGCGCCTGCGCGCCGCCGCGGCGACGCCCGCCCCCGATCCATCCCTCACCGACGTTCCGCCGGCGCCTGCCGACACGGCCTGGCTGGACCTGTTCCGCCAGGACCTGCACAGCGTGTTGCGCGCCGAGCTGGACGTCCGTTTCCATCCCATCGAAGCGCTGCTCGCCGCGCTTCGCAGCCGTTGATCCGATCCTCATGCCCAAGACCCTGCTCCATTCCGTCCTGTTCCTCGCCGGCCTTGCCGTGGTCTGCTGGATCGGCGTCGGCTATCTCGGCTCCAACCCGCTGGGCGCAAGCTTCGCCGCGCTGATCGGCCTGTGCTACCTGGCCGGCATCGCCGAGCTGTACCGCTACCGCCAGGCCACGGCGACCCTGCACACCGCGCTGAGCGACGCCGAGGCCGCGCGCAGCGATCTGGGCGGCTGGCTGCAACGGCTGCACCCGAGCCTGCGCAACGCGGTGCGCCTGCGCATCGAAGGCGAACGCGCGGCCCTGCCGGTGCCGGCGCTGACCCCGTACCTGGTCGGCCTGCTGGTGCTGCTGGGCATGCTCGGCACCTTCCTGGGCATGATGGCCACCCTGCGCGGCACCGGCCTGGCACTGGACAGCGCCACCGATCTGAATGCCATCCGCGCCTCGCTGGCGGCGCCGCTGAAGGGCCTGGGCTTCGCCTTCGGCACCTCCATCGCCGGCGTCGCCGCCTCGGCGATGCTCGGCCTGCTCGCCGCGCTGTGCCGGCGCGAGCGCCTGCAGGCGGTGCAGCACCTGGACCTGCACGCGGCGACCGCGCTGCGCACGCATTCGCTGGCCTACCAGCGCAACGAGGCGTTCAAGCTGCTGCAGACCCAGGCCACGCTGATGCCGAGCCTGATCGAACGCATGCAGACGATGATGGCAGCGCTGGAACAGCACAGCGCGGTCAGCGGCGAACGCCTGGCCAGCAGCCAGGACGCCTTCCACAGCCGCACCGAGGCCGCCTACACGCGCCTGGCCGGCGCGGTCGAACATGCCCTGCAGGCCGGCGTGGCCGCGCACGCGCGGGCGTTCGGCGACGCGCTGGAACCGGTGGTGCAACGCACGCTGGACGGCGTGGCGCGCGAGACCGCCGCGCTGCAGGACAGCGTCGGCCAGGCGGTGCAGCGGCAACTGGACGGCCTGGCCAATGGCTTCGCCCAGGCCGCCGAGCAGGCCACGCAGCGCTGGGACAGCGCACTGGCCGAGCAGCAACGCGTCAATGGCGCGCTGCTGCAGGAACTCGGCAGCGCGCTGCAACGCGCCGGCGACGGCATGGAGCAACGTGCCACCACGCTGGTGGAGGCGACCGCGGCACGCCTGCAAGCCGCCAGCGACGACGCCAGGCAGGCCTGGAGCGAGGCGATGGCGCAGCAACGCGAAGCGAACGACGGCCTCGCCGCGCGCCAGGCACAGGCACTGGACGCAGTGGCCAGCCGCCTGGATGCCACCGCTGAAGTTGCCCAGCAAGCCTGGAGCACGGCGCTGGAACAGCAGCGCGAGGCCAACGCGGCCCTGGTCGCACGCAACGCGCAGGCACTGGACACCGTGGCGACGCGGCTGGACGCCACCGCCGAAGCCGCACAGCAGGGCTGGGACGCTGCAATGGCACAGCAGCGCGCGATCAACGACACCCTCGCCACGCACACGACGCAGGCGCTGGAGACCGTGGCGACCCGCCTGGACGCCACCGTCGAGGCCGTGCAACAGGCGTGGAGCGCGGCGCTGGCGCAGCAACGCGAGGTCAACGAGGCCCTGGCCACGCGCAACGCGCAGGCGTTGGACACCGCCACGGCCAGCCTGGAACAGCGCGCCGCCGCCCTCGCCGAGACGCTGCAGCAGGCCCATGCCGACCTGCAGGAGGCACTGGAAGCGCGCGACCAGGCGCGTCTGCGTGCCTGGACCGACAGCTTCGCCAGCATGGCCGCGACCCTCGGCGGACAGTGGGAGCACCATGGCGAGCGCATCGCACAGCGCCAGCAGGAGATCTGCAGCACCCTGCAGGAAACCGCGGCGGCGATGTCCGAGCAGGGCCAGGCACAGGCGCGCGACACCATCGCCGAGATCGAGCGGCTGGTGCAGGTCGCCTCGGAAGCGCCGAAGGCCGCGGCCGACGTGGTCGCGGAACTGCGCCAGAAACTCTCCGACAGCATGGTCCGCGACACCGCCATGCTCGACGAGCGCAATCGCCTGCTGGCCACGCTGCAGACCCTGCTGGAGGCGGTCAACCACGCGTCCACCGAACAGCGCAGCGCGGTGGACGCCCTGGTCGCGACGTCGGCCGATCTGCTGGAGCGCGTCGGCAACCGTTTCACCGAGCAGATCGACGCCCAGACCGGCAAGCTCGACGACGCTGCCGCGCAGGTCGTCGCCGGCGTCACCGAGGTGGTCAGCCTGGGCGACGCGTTCTCCGGCGCGGTGCAGGCCTTCGGCGAATCCAACGCCGCCCTGCTGGAACGCCTGCAGGGCATCGAGCAGGCGCTGGACAAGTCGCTGACGCGCAGCGACGAGCAACTGGCCTACTACGTGGCGCAGGCGCGTGAGGTGATCGACCTGAGCATGCTCTCGCAGCAGCAGATCACCGAGGAATTGCGCCAGCTCGCCGCGCGCCAGGCGCCCGACCAGGCCGACGCGGCATGAGCGACGAGCTGGAACTTGAGGCCGACAACGGCGCACCGGTCTGGGCGGTGTTCGGCGACCTGATGTCGGTGCTGCTCGGCGCCTTCGTGCTGATCCTGATCGGGGTGATCGGCGTGCAGTTGCAGCTGTCGAACAAGCTGGATGCGGAAATGCGCCAGCGCCAGCGTGAAGCGCAGCAGCGCAAGACCCTGGAACAGGCGCTGGCCGCGCCGCTGGCGGCCGGCCGGGTGACCCTGGTCGACGGCCGCATCGGCATCCGCGGCAACGTGCTGTTCGCACTGAACTCCGATCAGTTGCAGCCGGAAGGCCGCGACCTGCTGAAGAGCCTGGCCGCGCCGCTGGCCGGCTACCTCAAGGCGCGCGACGAGATCCTGATGGTCAGCGGCTTCACCGACGATCGCCAGGTGCGCGAGAGCAACCGCCAGTTCGCCGACAACTGGGAACTGTCGGCCGAACGCGCGTTGACCGTGACCCGTGCCCTGATCGAGGCCGGCGTCCCCGCCGACGCGGTCTTCGCCGCCGCCTTCGGCGCGCAGCAACCGGTGGCGCCGAACAGCGACGAGGCCGGGCGCGCCAGCAACCGCCGCGTGGAGATGGCGCCGCTGCCGCGCATGCGCAAGAGCGCCGCGTCACCGCATGCGCCCTGATCGGATCGCCGCCACCGATCGCCTCGCCGCCTGGCGTGCTGAGCATGCAGAGCGGCTAGACCCGCTGCGCTTCCGCTTCCTCGAAGCGCTGGCGCGCCGCACCGAGGCGCAGCAGGGCAAGACGCGCGAACTGCTGGAGCAGAAGCTGTCCGCGTTGCTCGACGCGTACGCCGCGGCGCTGGCCGCGGCGCCGCAAAGCGCAGGCGATGCCGACGCCGAGGCCGCAGTGCGAGCGATGCAACCCGGCCCGCTCGGCGCCTTGCTGGCGCAGTCCCGCGCCGCGGCGGTTGCGATCCGCGCCGGCAACGACCACGGCGCCAACCTGGAGGCCAACGACGAAGCCCCCACGGCGACCGATGCCATCGACACAGAACTTCCCGCACCATCGCCCTTGCCCACCGCAGCGACCGCAGCGGCGCGACTCACCGCACCGCAACTGCCCGCGGTCGAAGACGCACGCAGGCTGTGGACAGAACTGCGCAGCCGCAGCCAATTGCGGCAGTCGCTGCAACCGGCCCCCGCCGACGCCGGCCCGCTCAACTCCGGCGTGCTGGTGCATCGCGCATTGGCGCTGATGCGCACGCTCTCGCCCGGCTACCTGCAGCACTTCCTGTCCTACGTCGATGCACTGTCCTGGCTGCAGCAACTGCACGACGGCGGCGCACTGGCGAAGCCGCAGCAACCCGGCAGCGCCGCAGGCAAACCGACGACATCCCGCAGCAAGCCGCGCAAGCGCGGTTGATCGCATCGCCAATGCACGTGATGCCGACACCGTCGTTGTAGGAGCGGCTCTTGTCCCCTTCTCGGGGATCAGCCGCGTAGGGCGTTACACGGAACCTCGGTCGCGGCTGAAGCCGCTCCTCGGAGATGCGCGCTCTCTCATACGGCACACGCCATCCAGGCAAGAAAAAGGCCGGCATGCGCCGGCCTTTTTCGTCACCATCGTGGCTCTCGGCTTACAGCGCCTTCGCCGCCGCCACCACGTGTTCGGCGGTGATCTGGAAGTGCTTGTACAGCACGTTCGCCGGCGCCGAGGCGCCGAAGCTGTCGATGCCCACCACCGCGCCGTCCAGGCCCACGTAGGCGCGCCAGAACGCGGTGACCCCGGCTTCCACCGCCACGCGCTTGCGCACCGCCGACGGCAGCACCGACTCGCGGTAGGCGGCGTCCTGACGATCGAACACGTCGGTGCACGGCATCGACACCACGCGGGTCTTCAGGCCCGCGGCATCCAGCGCCTGCTTGGCTTCCACCGCCAGGCCGACTTCCGAACCGGTGCCGATCAGGATCACGTCGGGCGTGCCGCCCTCGGCATCGGCCAGCACGTAACCGCCGCGCTCGATCAGCTTGATCTGCGCCTCAGTGCGAGCCTGGAACGGCAGGTTCTGGCGGCTGAACACCAGGCAGCTCGGGCCGTCCTTGCGGGTGATCGCGGCCTTCCAGCTCACCGCCGACTCCACCGTGTCGCAGGGGCGCCACACGTCGTTGTTGGGGATGTAGCGCAGCGACGCCAGATGCTCCACCGGCTGATGGGTCGGGCCGTCCTCGCCCAGGCCGATCGAGTCGTGGGTGTAGACGTGGATCGCATGCGCCGGGATCAGCGCGCTCATGCGCACGCCGTTGCGCGCGTAGTCGCTGAACACCAGGAAGGTGGCGTCGAACGGAATGAAGCCGCCGTGCAGCGCCAGGCCGTTGGCGATGGCGGTCATGCCGAACTCGCGCACGCCGTAGTACACGTAGTTGGCGTTCGGATCATCCGTGGCGACCGACTTGCTGGCCTTCCACAGGGTCAGGTTGGAATGCGCCAGGTCGGCCGACCCGCCGACCAGCTCCGGCAGCAGCGGCGCGAACGCCTCGATCGCCATCTGCGAGGCCTTGCGCGAGGCGATGGTCTGGCCTTCGGCGGCCTGCTTGGCGATGTAGGCGTCGGCCTGGGCGAGGAAGTCTTCCGGCAGCTCGCCGTGCGAACGGCGGGTCAGTTCCGCGGCTTCGGCCGGGTACTGCTTGGCGTACTTGTCGAAGGCCTGCTCCCACTCGGCCTGGCGCAGCGTGCCGGCACCACCGGCGCGCCAGCCGTCGTAGATCGCCTGCGGGATCTCGAACGGCGCATACGGCCAGTTCAGCGCCTTGCGCGCGCCTTCCAGCTCTTCCTTGCCCAGTGCGGCGCCGTGCGAGGATTCCTTGCCGGCCTTTGTCGGCGCACCGAAGCCGATGGTGGTGCGGCAGCAGATCAGGGTCGGCTTCTCGCTCTCGGCGATCGCCGCCTCGATCGCGGCCTTGACCGCATCGGCATCCTGGCCGTCGACATCGCGGATCACGTGCCAGTGATAGGCCTCGAACCGGGCGGGGGTGTCGTCGCTGAACCAGCCGGCGGTGTTGCCGTCGATGGAGATATGGTTGTTGTCCCAGAACGCCACCAGCTTGCCCAGGCCCCAGGTGCCGGCCAGCGAGGCGGCTTCGTGGGACACGCCTTCCATCATGCAGCCGTCGCCCATGAACACCCAGGTGCGGTGGTCGACGATCTGGTGCTCGGGGCGGTTGTAGCGCTGCGCCAGCAACTTCTCGGCCAGCGCGAAACCGACCGCGTTGGCGAAACCCTGGCCGAGCGGACCGGTGGTGGTCTCCACCCCGGGGGTCTCGCTGCGCTCCGGGTGGCCGGCGGTCTTGCTGTGCAGCTGGCGGAAGCGCTTGAGCTCCTCGATCGGCAGGTCGTAGCCGGACAGGTGCAGCAGCGCGTACTGCAGCATCGAGCCGTGGCCGTTGGACAGCACGAAGCGGTCGCGGTTGAACCAGTGCGGATTGTTCGGGTTGTGGCTGAGGAAGTCGTTCCACAGCACTTCGGCGATGTCGGCCATGCCCATCGGCATGCCGGGATGGCCGGAATTGGCGGCCTCGACCGCATCGGCGGCAAGGAAACGGATCGCGTTGGCGAGTTCGCGGCGGGTAGGCGTCGTCATGAGGGATCTGTCGGAAGCGGGCGCGTGGCGTCGGGCCCACTATTGTCCCACAGGCGGGGATTGGGGATTGGGGATTGGGGATTGGTAGCGTCACCGGCTGGACGCCTGAGATGGCGCAGGAGCGGCTTCGGCCGGTCCAACGCGTGGCCCGTCAGGCCCCGACGCTGCCGCCTCTACGAATCCCCAATCCCGACTCCCTAATCCCGGCCGTCCTCCCCCTTGGCCACCATTGTGGTCAGGGCCAGGTCGCCGGTCACGTTCAGCGCGGTACGGCACATGTCCAGGAAATGGTTGACGCCCAGGATCATGCCGATGCCGACCGGGTCCACCCCGACCATCGCGCAGATCAGCGCCACCACCGGCAGCGAGCCGGACGGGACGCCGGCGGTGCCGATGCCGCCGAGAATACAGACCAGCATCACCATGCACTGCTGCGCGATGCTCAGCTCCACGCCGAAGAACTGCGCCAGGAAGATCACCGTCACGCCCTCGAACAGCGCGGTGCCGTTCTGGTTGGCGGTGGCGCCGACGGTGAGCACGAAGCGCGAGACCTTGTGCGGCAGCCCCATCTGGTCGGCCACGCGCAGCGCGGTCGGCAGCGTGGCGTTGCTGGACGCGGTGGAAAACGCCATCACCGTCGCCTCGCGGGTGGCGCGGAAGAACCACAACGGCGAGCGCCCGGCCAGGCGCACCGCCACGCCGTAGCTCACCACCATGTGCAGGCCCAGCGCCAGCACCACCACGCCCACGTAGGCACCCAGCCGCACCAGCAACTCGAAGCCGAACAATGCCGCCAGGTTGAACATGAAGCAGGCCACCGCATAAGGCGCCAGGCGGATCACCAACCCGATCAGGGTCATCGAGATCTCGAATACACCCTCGATGCCGCGCCGCAGCGTCGCCACCTTGGCGTCTTCGCTGAGCACCATGCCCACGCCGAACATCACCGCGAAGAACATCAGCGACAGGATCGCGCCATTGCTGGACGCGGCTTCGACCACGTTGTCGGGCACGATCGACAGCAGCATGTCCATGCCGTGCGGCTGGTGCCTGCTCTGGTCGACGATCTGCGCGGTGCGCTCCACGTTCTGCTGCAGCAGTTGCTGCGCCAGCTCGCGATCCACGCCGATGCCCGGCTTGAGCACGTTCACCAGCACCAGACCCAGCAGCACCGCCACACCCGACAGCACCACCGTGTAGCCCAGCGTCTTCCAGCCGATGCGCCCGAGCGCGCGGATGTCGCCCATCTCCGAAATGCCCATTACCAGCGCCGAGAACAGCAGCGGCACGATCAGCATGAAGATCAGGTTGAGGAACAGCTTGGAGAACGGCGTGGTCAGGTACTTGGTCAGCGCCTGCACCCAGGCCGCATCGCCGCCCACGCTCATGTGCACCGCCAGCCCCAGCACCAGCCCCAGGACGAAGCCGATCGCCATTTTCCAATGCAACGGCATGCCGGTTTCGGCCTTCACGGGGGTGTCGGTCATGAGTACGCCTTGCGAAAAGGAGCGCTCAGCTTAACAAACCATGAGCAGACATCGACCATCACACGATGGCACAGGCTGCGCGATGAGCGCATCGGCTTGCCGCGTCTCGCCTGCAACGTCGGATGGCGCTACCCAAGACTGGCGAGTCACGATCCCGCGATCGCAAGATCGAGCCCGACTGCACGCCCCCGCTCAAGCCTTGCGCGTCGGGTACAACGGCGGCAGATCGTCTTCCGCCGCGCCGCGCATGGCGACGCGCCAGCGCGGCCCCGACGCGAACGCCGCGCGCATCGCGGCGCGCGCCCCGGTCACATCGCCGCCACCGCCCCAGCGAGCGTGCTGCATGCGCAGCAC
>NZ_AQOJ01000897.1:0-713 GCF_000364685.1 Xanthomonas sp. SHU 166 | reverse complement strand
CGGCGGCGATCTCGCCCATGATGTCGGTGACGCGGCGCACCGAGGTCACGATCTCGCTCATGGTGCGGCCCGCCTGGTCGACCAGGGCCGAGCCTTCGGCGACGCGGCCCACCGACTCGTCGATCAGCGTCTTGATCTCCTTGGCGGCATTGGCCGAACGCTGGGCGAGGGTGCGCACCTCGGTGGCGACCACGGCGAAGCCACGGCCCTGATCGCCGGCGCGCGCGGCCTCGACGGCCGCGTTGAGTGAGGATGTTGGTCTGGAAGGCGATGCCGTCGATCACGCCGATGATGTCGGCGATCTTCTTCGACGAGGCCTCGATCCCGTTCATGGTGGTGACCACGTGGCCGACCACGTCGCCGCCCTGCGAGGCCACCGCGGCCGCCCCGGCCGCAAGCTGGTTGGCCTGGCGTGCGTACTCGGCATTCTGCTTGACCGTGGAGGTCAGCTCTTCCATCGAGGCGGCGGTGCGCTCCAGGCTGGCCGCCTGCTGTTCGGTGCGGCGCGACAGGTCGCCGTTGCCGCTGGCGATCTCGGTGGAAGCGACATTGATGTTGGCGGCGGCGGCATGGATGCGGCCGACGATCGCCGCCAGCTGTGCGGCGGTGGCGTTGGCGTCGTCGCGCATGCGACCGAACACGCCATGGAACTCGCCGTGCATGCGTGCGGTCAGGTCGCCGGCGGCGATGGCCCGCAGCAGCGTGGACAGCTC
>NZ_AQOJ01000896.1:0-1360 GCF_000364685.1 Xanthomonas sp. SHU 166 | reverse complement strand
GGTTGCGGTCGCTGACCTCCATCATCGCGTTGAGATCCTGCACCATCACCCGGAACCCGTACTGGAAACGTTCCGGGTCACCGCGTGTGCCGAAGGCGCCGGCCGCGGCCGCCTCCGCCAGTTGCTTGATCTGCTCGCTCATCGCGGTCAGGTTCTGCTTGGCCATGTCCATGGTTTCGGTGAGCACGGCTTTTTCGCCGGGCAGGCGGTCCATGTCCTCGGACAGGTCGCCGATCGCATAGCGCTGGATGATCTGCAGCAGGCGCATCTTCACCGCGATGTGCGAGGCCACCAGTTCGTTGGTGCCCTTGACCATCTGCCCGTACTCGCCGGGGAAGGCGTTCTCGTCCATGCGGTAGCTGATGGTGCCGCACGCGTGCTGCCGGGCCATCTCCTCCTGGGCGCGGATCACGCTGTGGATGCGCGAGCGCATGATCAGCATGTCGTCCATCAGCTCGCCGATCTCGTCCTTGCCGTGCGGATAGGTGGCGCCCTCCAGTTCGCCGCGTGCCACCGCCTGCGACAGGCGCTTGGCCGCGTGCAGTTGGCGCGCCATCCCGCGCGCGATCAGCCAGGCGGTGACGCTGGCGAACAGCACGGCCAGCCCGAGCAGCGTCACGATCAGGGTCTTGGTGTTGGCCAGCTGGCTGTCGGCGCGCTCCATCTCCCGGTTCAGTTCGGCGACGTTGTACTGGGTCAGCGCCACGATGCGCTCGAACAGGGTCCGGCGCAGCGTCCGCGACTGGGTGTCGGAGATCTTCTGTGCGCCTGCCACGTCGCCGGCGCGCAGCGCCGCACCCATCTCGGTGTTGGCCTGCAGGTAGGCCTTCAGCGTCTCCTGCACGCCGGCGTACATCTGCATCTGCTTCTGGTCGCGCATCATCGCGGCGATGACCTGCTGGTTCTTCGCCACCTCCGTGCGCACCTTCTGCATGCGCTTGAAGTAATCGGCCTGCGCCTGGGGATCGCCGGCGCGCGACAGTTGCGCCAGTTCGTAGGTACGGAATTCGCCCAGTTGCGCGCGCACCTCGGCCAGTGCCTGGGTCGCCGGCACCCAATCGTGCTGGATGTGCGTGAGCTCGGCGATGGACAGGTTGGTCCGGGAGTAGGTAAAGCCTCCCAGCACGACCGTCAGCAGCGTGGTCACGGCGAAGGCGAAGATCAGCTTGTCGCGGATTTTCAGGTGCGCAAGTACGTTCATGGGCATTCCATGTGCAGCAGCGGTTGAAAAAAGGCAGGGCGGCCGGCGGTCAGCCGGCGGAGACGAAGCGGGGCGAGGGCCGCGCCGCGCCAGTGGCGGCGCGCGCAGGCGGGCGGGAACCCATGCCGAACAGGGGCGCGCGTGCGGCGCCGCGGCGCC
>NZ_AQOJ01000895.1:0-603 GCF_000364685.1 Xanthomonas sp. SHU 166 | reverse complement strand
GGCGCTGCGCAAGGCCCTGGCGGCGCCGCCGCGGCCCGGCCGCGAGGTGGCCGACCACGGCCGCCGCCAGCAGATCCAGGCGGCGCTGCACGAGGTCGAAACGCATCTTGCCAGCCGCTGAGCGGCCGCCCACACTGCGGTCATGCGCATCCTGCTGGTGGAAGACGATCTGTCGCTGGGAGAGGGCATCCGCACCGCCCTGCGTCGCGCCGCCTATTCGGTGGACTGGGTGCAGGACGGTGCCGCCGCGCTGGCCGCGATCGGCGATGGCGAGATCGACCTGGTGCTGCTGGACCTGGGGCTGCCGCGGATGGACGGGCTGGAGGTGATCCGGCGCACCCGCCAGCTCGGTGCCGACGTGCCGATCCTGGTGCTCAGCGCGCGCGAGCGGCCGGCCGACCGTGCGCTGGGCCTGGACGTGGGCGCCGACGATTACCTGGGCAAGCCCTTCGACACCACCGAACTGCTGGCGCGCACGCGTGCGCTGCTGCGGCGCAGCGCCGGCCGCGCCACGCCGCAGTTGGAGATCGGCGCGCTGCACCTGGACCCGGAGCGCCTGGCGGTGCGCTGGCGCGGCCGTGCCCTGGACCTGACCCGGCGCGA
>NZ_AQOJ01000894.1:0-4602 GCF_000364685.1 Xanthomonas sp. SHU 166 | reverse complement strand
TGCTGTGGCTGCTGGCCGAGCGCCACGGCCGCGCCATCGCCCGCGATTCGATCCAGCAGCGGCTGTACGGCTGGGACGAGGATGTGGCCAGCAACGCGGTGGACGTGCACGTGCACCAGCTGCGGCGCAAGCTCGATCCGGCGCTGATCCGCACCGTGCGCGGGGTCGGCTACGCGCTCGACACCCAGGCCGCGACGGCGGCGCCATGAGTTCGATGCGGCGACGCTTGCTGGGCGGCCTGCTCGGCGTGGTGGTGCCGGTGTTCGCGCTGACCGCGCTGCTGAGTTACCGCGCCGGCCTGCAGGAGGCCGGCGAGATGTTCGATGCCAAGCTGGTGCAGTCCTCGCGCGTGTTGCTGAGCCTGGTCGACGAGCCGCTGGACGATCTGTCGCGGCTGGGTCCGGCCGGCGACGCCATCGTGATCCGCGGCTGGCATGGCCAGGCGCAGGGCGTGGGCGAGGCGCTGGCGTTCCGCACCGGGCACGCCTACGAAAGCAAACTCGCGTTCCAGGTGCGCGACCGCAATGGCCATCTGCTGCTGCGCTCGGACAGCGGGCCGACCCGGCAGCTGGCGCCGCTGCGCGCCGGCTTCGCCGACGTCACCCTGGATGGCGACCGCTGGCGCACCTTCAGCCTGCGCTCGCCCGGCGGGCGCTGGTTCCAGACCGGCGAACAGGCCGATATCCGCGAGGAACTGGCCGAGGACATCGCGCTGGGCACGGCCCTGCCGTTGCTGCTGGCCCTGCCGGTGCTGGTGGTGCTGGTGTGGCTGGTGGTGAGCTGGGCCAGCGGCGCCCTGAGCCGGGTCTCGCAGGCGATCGGCGAGCGCGACCCGCAGCGGCTGGAATCGCTGCCGCTGCAGGGCGTGCCGCGCGAGATCCTCGGCCTGGTCGCCGCGGTCAACGGGCTGATGCGGCGCCTGCAGACCGCGCTGGAGCGCGAACGCCGCTTCATCGCCGATGCCGCGCACGAACTGCGCACTCCCATCGCCGCGCTGAAGGTGCACGCCGACAACCTGCGCCAGGCCCGCGACGCCGACGAGCGCAGCGAATCGCAGCGGCACCTGGACGCCAGCGTGCGCCGGGTGGAGCGGCTGGTCGCACAGTTGCTGACCCTGAGCCGGGTCGAGCCGGGGGCTGCCGCCGCGGCGCTGTCGCCGCTGGCGCTGGACGCGCTGGTGGCGTTGCAGGTGGAGGAGGCGCGCGACCAGGCCGCGCGCCGCGGCCAGCACCTGCACCTGCGCCGCAACGACCCGGCACGGCTGCCGGCCAACGAGGCGGCGCTGTCGGCGCTGGTGCGCAACCTGATCGACAACGCGCTGCGCTATGCGCCGCCGCAGGGCCAGGTCGAGGTCGCGCTGTGCGCTGGCCGTGACGGCGTCTGCTTCAGCGTCGAGGATTCCGGCCCCGGCATCCCGGCCGAGGCGCGCGAGCGGGTGTTCGCGCGCTTCCACCGCGAGCTGGGCAGTGGCGTGGAAGGCAGCGGCCTGGGCCTGGCGATCGTGCGCGAGGTGGTGACCGCGCACGGCGGCGAGGTGACCCTGGACGCCTCGCCGACCCTGGGCGGCCTGCGCGTCTGCGTGACCCTGCCGCTGCCCCCGTGAGCCAGGCCTGGGCGTCAGGAACACCCTGACATCGGCGCCGAACAGGCGGTGATAGATTAGCCATCTGCCCACAGGGGGTACCCGCGCGCCGTTGCAGGTGTGATTCGGAAAGGGATGGAACAGGGGGATCGGCGTCACGATAGTCGCGACGGCGCGTACGCGCTGTGTCGCCGCCTGGGCGTGGTGATATGCCTGCTGCTGGCGCTGTGCTGCGCCAGTGCCGCCGCGCGCGCCGAACCGGCCGCGCCGCTGACCGAGCGCGCGGTGCTCGACCGCCCGGTGATCGCGCGCTGGACCATGGAAGAGGGGCTGCCGCACAACTTGGTGCACGCGCTGGCCCAGGACCGCGACGGCATGATCTGGGTGGGAACCTGGGAAGGCGTGGCCCGCTTCGACGGCCGCGCCTTCACCGTCTTCGATCGCCAGAACACCCCGGGCATGGAGTTGTCGGGCGTGTTCGCACTGCTCGCCGAAACCGATGGCGGCATGCTGGTCGGCACCGCCTACGACGGCGTGTTCCGCTACGCCGCCGGGCGCTGGGAGCATCTGGGCGATGCGCGCGCGCAGCGCCTGCGGGTTACCGCGATGCTGCGCGATGCCGACGGCGCGCTGTGGGTGGGCAGCGAGGACGGCCTGTTCCGGATCGAGGCCGACGGCCGCCTGGTCGATGTCGGCACCGCCGCGGGGCTGCGCCGGACCCGCATCGCCGCGCTGCTGCGCTACCGCGATGCGGTGCTGGTGGGCACCTCGCAGGGGCTGTTCCGCCTGACCGCGCACGGCACGCAGGCGCAACGCTGGGGCACGGCGGCGATGCGCACCGCCTCGATCCGGCGGCTGACCCCCGACCGTCACGGCGGCCTGCTGGTGGCCAGCGACGAGGGCGTGTTCTGGCTCGGCGGCAACGGCGAGCTGCAATGGCTGCGGCGCGGCCAGCGCGTCGATGCCGCGCTGCAGGACCAGGACGGCCAGCTGTGGATGAGCCTGTCCAGCGGGCAACTGTTGCGGCGCACCGCCAACGGCGCCAGCGACGAAGTCCTGTCGATCTCCGGCGTGGTCAGCCCCGCGCTGATCGAGGACCACGAGGGCCTGGTGTGGGCCGGCAGCACCGACGGGCTGTTCCGTGTCGCCAAGGGCGACGCTGGCGGCCTGACCCGCCAGGACGGGCTCGGCAGCGACTACGTACGTGTGGTCGAGCAGAACGCCGATGGCACGATCTGGATCGGCCATGCCGCCGGCGTGGACCGCTGGGAGGGCGGCCGCATCCGCGCGGTACGGCTGAGCGAGCGGCCGGGCCGCGATCCATCGGTGCTGGCGCTGGCCGCCGCCCGCGACGGCGGCATGTGGGTGGGCACTTACGACCAGGGCGTGCTGCTGCTGTCGGCCGACGGCACGATCCGGCAACGCCTGGGCGTGGCCGCGGGTGTGCCGCGCTCCATGGTGCGCGCGCTGCTGGCCGATGCCGACGGCGGCCTGTGGATCGGCGGCAACGAGGGGCTGCTGTACCGCAAGGGCGATCGCACGCGGGCCTACGGCAGCGCCGACGGCCTGCCCGGGCGACAGGTGCAGGCGCTGTACCGCGACCGCGCCGGCGTGCTGTGGATCGGCACCAATCAGGGCGTCGCCACGCTCGCGGGCAACGGCACGCTGCAGGCGCGGCCAAGCGGGCAGGGCTTCCCGGCGCAGAACGCCTTCGACTTCCTCGAAGATGCCGACGGCACCCTGTGGGTCGCCAGCGACCGTGGCCTGCTGCGGCTGCGCGGCGGGCAGTGGCGCATCTACGACCATAGCGTCGGTCTGCCGCGCGACAAGCTGTTCCGGCTGCTCGACGACGGCAACGGCAACCTGTGGGCGAACAGCAACCGCGGCGTGCTGCGCATCGCGCGTGCGCGGCTGGCGGAGCTGGACGCGGGCCAGCGCAGCACCCTGGCGGTGGACGTGGTCGACCGCAGCGACGGCATGCCCGGCGGGCAGGGCAACGGCAGCAGCGCACCGGCCGGCTGGCGCAGCCGCGACGGTGTGCTGCTGATCCCGACCTCGGCCGGGCTGGCGCTGATCGATCCGGCCCTGCCGAGCCGGCGCAACGTGCGAGCGCCGCCGCTGGTGATCTCGCATGTACAGGTGGATGGCGTGGCGCAGCCGCTGCGTGGCGAGTACCGCCTGCACGGCGGTGTCGCCCGGCTCGCGGTCGGCTATGCCGGGCTGAGCTTCCGCTCGCCGGACAAGGTGCGCTACCGCTACCGCCTGCAGGGATTCGACCGGCAGTGGGTCGATGCCGGCAGCAACGAGGAAGCCGTCTACACCAACTTGCCGTCGGGCAGCTATCGCCTGGACGTGCAGGCGATGACCAGTCCGCTGGACTGGTCGCGCAGCGAACGCATCGGCAGCGCCTCGCTGCAACTGCAACTGGTGCCGCCGTTCTGGGAGCGCTGGCCGTTCGTGGTGCTGGCGGCGCTGTGCGCGACCGGTCTGATCCTGTGGTGGTACCGCGGCCGCAGCCATCGCTACCGGCGCCGCCAGCGCCGGCTCAACACCATCATCGCCGAGCGCACCCACGAGCTGAAGGCCAAGAACCTGGCGTTGAAGCTGGCCAATCTCGAACGCGAGGACCTGGTGCGCAAGCTCGCCTACCAGGCCGGGCACGATGCGCTGACCGGCCTGCCCAACCGGCGCACCGGCGATCCCTATCTCAACACGGCGCTGGAGCGGGCGCTGAGCGCGCGCACGCCGTTGTGCGTGGCGCTGCTGGACATCGACCACTTCAAGAAGATCAACGACGCCTACGGCCACGAGATCGGCGACGAGGTGCTGCGCCGGGTCGGCGAGTCGCTGCGCGACAGCCTCGGCGAGCAGGCGTTCGCCGCGCGCCATGGCGGCGAGGAATTCCTGCTGGTGCTGCCCGGCCTGGACCAGGAGGCGGCGCGCGCGCGCCTGGACGCGCTGCGCCTGCGCGTGGCCGACCTGGTGCTGTACGCCGACGACGGCCGCGCGGTGCGCTTCAC
>NZ_AQOJ01000893.1:0-1703 GCF_000364685.1 Xanthomonas sp. SHU 166 | reverse complement strand
GCCTTGCCTGCTAGGGGGTAAGACGGTATCTGCGTTGGAAAAGCAGAGGCGCGGCGAACCATAAAAAAAGCGACCGGGATGTCTCCCGGTCGCTGCGTTTCATGCGGCGGCTGCCGTCAGCGGCAGTGCGCGGATCTCACTCTTCGGTGGCGTCCTGCGCTGCGGCATTGCGGCGCGTGCCGCGGGTGCTGGCGGCGCTGCGGCGCGCACCGACATTGCCGCGCTTGTTGGCGGCTTCGATGCGCTGCGCATTGCCTTCGATCGGCGCGCCCTTGTCGCGCTGGCGCTTGCGGTAGATGGCGTAGCCGAGCAGACCCACACCCACGGCGGCAGCGGCGATCGCGATGGCCGGGTTGCGGCGCACGGCGGTGCGCGCGACCTTGGAGCCGGTCTTCACTGCACCCATCGCTGCGCCCGCCTTGAGCGCGCCCATCGCTTTGCCCGACTGCAACCACTTGTTCGCCTGCGGGCCGAAGTGCTTGAGGCTGTCGCCGGCGTGGCTGGCGAGATCCAGGGCGCGATCGGTGATGATGGTCAGCTTGCTCATGGGCGTCCCCTACTGGCAGGAATGAAGGGCTGCAGTGTCGCCCTCGTACCGTATACGGGGCGTTAGCGCAGCGCCGCGGATTCGTCTGCCCGCTGAATGCGGTGCGCCAGACCCACTAGGTGCCACGCGGCTTGGCGCGATGGCTGGCGGTGGCGGTCCAGGGGTCGTCCGGCCACGGGTGGCGCGGATAGCGGCCTTTCATCTCCTTCTTCACTTCCGGGTAGGTGCTGGACCAGAAGTTGCGCAGGTCCTGGGTGACCTGCAGCGGCCGCCCGCCGGGGGAGAGCAGGTGCAGCAGCAGCGGCACGCGGCCGTCGGCGATGCGCGGGGTGTCGGCCAGGCCGAACAGTTCCTGCAGCTTGACCGCCAGCACCGGCGGCTGCGGCTGCCCGGCATGGTCCAGGCTGTAGTCGATGCGCCGTTCCATGCCCGAGGGCACCGCGATGCGCACCGGGGCATGGCGGTCGATGGCCTGGCGGCGGTCCCACGGCAGCCGCGCCTTCAGCGCCTCGCCCAGCTCGTCCTCGCTCAGCGCATCGAGCCGGGCCTTGCCGGCGAAGGCCGGGCGCAGCCAGTCGTCGAGGCTGGCCAGCAGCGCGGTATCGCCCAGGTCCGGCAGCTCCAGTTCCGGCATCCACTGGCGCAGTCCCGCCACCCGTGCGCGCCATTGCGACAGGTTCTCGCTCCAGGGCAGCGCCTGCAGCCCCAATTCGCGCACCGCCTCGGTCAGCGCCGCGGCTGCCTGCGCCGGCTCGACCCGGCCGGCGGGGCGGCAGTCGAGCACGATGCGATCGAAACGAGTTTCGCGCAGCGCCGTGAGCGCGCGCCGTTCCGGGTCCCAACGCACCACGTCTTCCTGTGCGAAGCGCTGCGGAAACTGCGCGCGCAGGTAGCGCTCGTCCACCGGCGCGGCGCGCAGCAGCAACGCGTCCTTGGCCTCGTGGCGCAGTTCGGTGGCGACCAGCCAGGGCTCGCCGCGTAGGTCGCTGTTGTCGAACAAGCGCACGCTGCGGCCATTGGCCAGCTGGTAGCGCAGCGGATCGCTGGGGTGACGCGTGCCGATGCGGTCGGGAAAGGCGTGCGCCAGCAGATCGCCGAGTTCGTGCGCCTCCACGCTGTCCGGCGCGGCGGCGTCGCTGCGCAGGCGCCGCCGCCA
>NZ_AQOJ01000892.1:0-311 GCF_000364685.1 Xanthomonas sp. SHU 166 | reverse complement strand
TGCGATCACGCCCTGCGGCGTGCGCACCTCGGCCTGCAGCGTCGCGCCCCGCAGCGTGGCGGCATGGCGCAGCGCTTCGGCGGCGAGGACGGCTTCGGTACTGCGATCGCCGGCGGCGATCACCACGAGGATCGGATTCATGCGGGCTCCCGATGAGCGCAAGAGGACGCGGCGCACGGCAGCGACGCGGCGGAAGTCATGCCAGGGTCTCCACGCGGACCGCGGTGGCCAGGTCGGCCAGGCGCTCGCGCGGCAGGCGGCGGGCGACGCCGCTGCCCAGGGTGGCCACGGCGAAGGCGGTGGCGTGGCGC
>NZ_AQOJ01000891.1:0-5812 GCF_000364685.1 Xanthomonas sp. SHU 166 | reverse complement strand
CAGGCGCAGGCGCAGCGGGTCGACTGGGCGGCGCCGCAGCGGTTGGCGCGCTGGGCGCGTGGCCGCCGCAGCGACAACACCGTGGCCGCCTACGGCTTCGATGCGATCAACCGGCTGTTCTCCAACGACGAGCTGCACCTCACCCTGCTGCGCGGCCCGCTGCTGGGCCTGGCCGGCAAGCTGCCGTTGTTGATGCACGGCTTCTGGAAGCGCGCTTCCGGCGTGTGACCGCACGCTCCGGCCGGACGCGGCGGCCGCAGATTCGACCACGCGCGCCGAGCGGCGCCCGTACCCTCATCCGCCCCTTCGGGGGCACCTTCTCCCGGAGGGAGAAGGAAGAGTCAGCGTCGGCTGGTTTGCTTGAGCCCCTCTCCCCTCGGAAGAGGGGGTGGGGTGAGGGTAGGGCGCGAAGCGCGGCACGCAGGCCGCGTTCCTGCCATGGAGAACGACGATGCAAGACGCGACCCGGACGCAGACCGTGGATCTGCTGATTTCCCACAGCCAGGTGCAGTTGCGTGCCCGCGCCTTCGACGAGGCCGCCTGCCGCTGGGGGCCGCACAATCTGGAGCAGGGCGCGGTCCTGCATCGCGACTACGTGGTGTTCGATCCGTTGCCCGAGGACGCGTTCGGCGCGCAGGTGCACCTGGTGCTGGCCGAGGCGTTCGCGCCCGATCCGCGTGCGCAGCGGCGCATGCAGGTGCCGTTCCGGGTGAATCCGGATGCGCGGGTGCAGGTGGCGTCCGCCGCCGAGGCCTTCGATGTGACACTGGCGCTGCAGCCTGGCGACTACGCGCTGTACTACGAAGTCTGCGAAGGCGACGACGAGGTGTATTACCGGCTCACCCTGGTGCCGGCGGCGCAGCCGGTCGCGGCGCGCTATCTGCTGGATGATCCCTGGGGCGGGGTGCGGGATGCGCCGCTGCAGGAGGGACTGCTGTAGCTGTCGTCAGCGCGGTGGGCGAGGCCGAGCGGCAGGGTGGCGTGGTGGAAGACACGCGCTGCGAGGAGATCGGGTCGATGCAGCGGCGATGGCGGCGTCAGTGTGGGTGAGGCGGTTGCGCGATGCTGTGGCGCTCGCGTTGCCGGTGTCTGCGGTGTTGCCGCTTCAGAAAACAATCGCGCCGCATGCGGCGGGAAGGCCGCAGGCGGCGCGCGTGGTGGAGAGGGTGCGGGTCAGTCTACGCGTGAGTCGCGTCACGTCGACATCCAGCCTTCCAGGTCGGCCTTGCTCAGGCGGCCGTGGTGATGCACGTCGACGGCATCGAACTCGGCGTACAGCGTCGGGTCGGCCTTGGCTTCGGCGCGGCTGATGTAGCCGTCATGGTTGCGGTCGAGCTTGGCGAAATCGATGTGGTAGTCGCCGACGATCGAGTTCGGTTCGACCGAGGTGACATTGATGATCTGGCCGTTCTGGTGCAGGGTCACTTCGTCCGGCGCCGACTGCGCCATGGCCAGCGCCGGCGCGGCAAGCAGCGCGAACGCGAACGGAACGAGACGAGGAACGATGCGGTTCATGGCACGACTCCTGTTGCTGGGAAGGAGTCAAGAACATAGGCCTGGCCGAATTAATCGACACTAAAAAAATCGGGCGTTCGCATCTGCACGTCGGCGCTGTTTAGCAAGCGTTTCCAATATGCCTCGGGCCGCGACCGACGGCGTCCCGGCGTCCTTCATGGCGGCGCCGGGACGCATGTCGCTGCGGCTACAGCCAGCCGGCGAGCTGCGCGCGGCTGAGGCGACCGCTGCGGGTGGTGTCCAGCGCGTCGAACTCGTCGGCCAGCGACGGATTGGCCTGCGCTTCGCTGCGGCTGATGTAGCCGTCGTGGTCGGTGTCCAGCGCCTCGAAGTCGATGCGGTAGCTGCCGGCCACACGGTCCGGCTGGATGCTGCGCACGGTCACCTGCGCTTCGCCGGGCGTGGCCGGCAACTGCACCTGGTGAGTGACCACGCCATTGCTGAGCGGCTGCGCGCGCACGTTGACCGGCACGTCGCGCAGCGGCTCGGTGGTGGCGCTGGAGGCAGTGTTGAGATTCTGCGCCGCGGCCGGCGCGGCGCAGGCGCACAGGCAGCAGAGCAGGGCGAGGGAACGGCAGGACATGGACACAACGGACTCCAGTATGGCGATGGATGGCGGCCCCGGCTCAGCCGGGGATGAACGGAAACGCGAGCTTCAACAGGCCCTTCAGCCCGCCCTCGGCGGTGCTGGCGACGGCCTTGGCGCCGAGGCTGTTGAGCGCGCGGCGCACGTCCTCCCAGCGTAGCTTGCTCACGTCCTTCTTCAACAGGTCGGCGACCTCCTCGGCGGTGGGCGCCAGCTTCTGCAGTTCGTGCGTCACCTTCTCCGGCTCCGGCTGCAGATAGCCCCAGCGCTCGGCGATCTTCAGCAGCGTGTCGAAGCGCACCGCCATCACGTCGCGGTTGCGCTCGTACACGGGCATGGCGCCGACGTCGACGATGGCCTGTTCGAAGCGCTGCTGGTCGTCGGGGTGTTCGATGCGGATCGCCAGGAAGCCGTCCTTCTTGCTGCGCTCGCTGACGTGCTTGGCCCCGGCGCGCAGGTTGTCCTCGGTCAGCACCGTGGCGACGATGCGCTGCAGCGCCGCCTCGTTGTCCTCTGGCACCAGCGCGCGCCAGCGCGCATAGCCGTCGCGGCGCAGGCCCTTGACCTTGGCCGGGGTCACCCGCAGGCGCATCGCCACCGCGTTGTTGGAATCGCTGCGCGAGATCGCGCCGTCGCGTTCCAGCAACACGAAGATCAGCAGTTCCAGGTCGCGCTTGGTCAGCGATTGGAAGCCCTGCAGCAGGGTCAGGCGCAGGAATTCGTCGGCGAAGCCGGCCGGGTTGTTCAGTTCGATCGGCTGCATGTGCGCGGCCCTCCAGTCAGTGCAGCCAGGATGCCAGGGGACCATTGCGCGGGCTGAGACGCCGCTGCGATACGCATCCCATCAGCGTCCGTGCTCGCGGCCGGGGCGGTCGCTGCGGAAGGTTTCGATCGCGCCGCGGTCCTGCAGGGTCACGTCGACATCGCGTCCGTCGGCGCCGCCGAAGGCCAGGTTGGTGGGCTTGCGGCCCTTGGTCGCGACCTCGTGCAGTAGCGTGCCGTCGGGGGCCAGCACGATTACCTTGCCGGCGTCGTAGCGGGCCACGTACAGGTTGCCGTCGATGTCGCAGCGCATGCCGTCCAGGCCGGCGTCGGCGAAGCTGGCGAACAGCCGCTTGTTGGAGACGGCGCCGTCGGCCGCACGGTCGTAGACCCAGATCCGCCGCTGCACGCTCTCGTTGACGTACAGGCGCTTGCCGTCGGGGCTGACCTCGATGCCGTTGGTGGTGCCCATGCCGGTTTCGATCAGATGCGCGCTGCGGTCGCGGTCGATGCGCCACAGCTGGCCGCCGTCGTGCTTCCAGTCCGGGTCGCTGGCGTAGAGGGTGCCGTCCGGCGCCATCGCGATGTCGTTGGGCTGGAACGCGCCCGGCAGCGTGGCGTAGACCTCGATGCGCTTGCTGCGCAGGGCGATGCGCAGGATGCGGTGCTGGCCGTAGTCGGCCACGTACATGCGCCCGCGGCGGTCGAAGCGGATGCCGTTGCCGATGCTGCCGTCGGGAAGATCCACGAACAGCGTGGCCTGGCCGCGGCCGGTGGCGTCGCGCTGGACCTGGCCGATGCTGCCGTCGTGGGCGAAGTTGACCACGTACAGCGCACCGTCCGGGCCGGTCGCAGGCCCTTCGATCTTGTCGGTGAACACGCCATCGCCGACCAGGTCATGGGCGCGGAACAGGGTCTCCTGCGCCTCGGCCGGGGCAGCCAGCAGCAGGGCGAGGGCGGCGAGCAGTGGGCGGCAGCGCATCGGGTGTCCGGACGGCGGGGGAGGCGGCAGTGTGCCAGAGGCCCCGGCGCATCGCGCGATAGCGCTCACAGTGCCGATGCCGCGCCAGCGGTTAGGGTGAAGCATCCTTCCGGTCGGAGTTGCGCATGGAGCCGTCCTCGCCGAATCGCCGCCGCCTGTTTCTGGCCGGCCTCTCCGCCACCGCCGCCGGTATGCTCGGAGCGTCCACGTGGGCGGCCACGCCGGCACGACGCCGCAAGCCGCTGGGCGTGGCCCTGGTCGGCCTGGGCGAGTACGCCAGCAGCCGCCTGGCGCCGGGGCTCGCCCTGACCCGGCACTGCCGCCTGGCCGGCATCGTCACCGGCTCGCCGCAGAAGATCCCGCAGTGGCAGGCGCGCTATCGCATCCCGGATCGCAACGTCTACAGCTACGACGAGTTGGAGCGTATCGCCGACAACCCGGACATCGACGTGGTCTACGTGGTCACGCCCACTCATCTGCATGCGCCGCTGAGCATCCGCGCCGCGGCCGCCGGCAAGCACGTGTGGTGCGAGAAACCGATGGCGCTGCACGCCGAGCAGGCGCAGGCGATGATCGAGGCCTGCGCGCGCAACAAGGTGCGGCTGAGCATCGGTTACCGCATGCAGCACGAGCCCAACACCCAGCGCCTCATCGCCCTGGCCGGCGAACGCCCGTTCGGGGCGATGCGCAGCGTGCGCGCCGAGGCGGGCTATGCCGGCTACGGCGACACCGACCCGGCGCAGCGGCCGTGGCGGCTGCGCGCGCAGTACGGCGGCGGTGCGATGTACGACATGGGCGTGTATCCGCTCAACGCGGCGCGCTACACGACCGGCGCCGAGCCGCTGGCGGTCAGCGCGCGGCGATCCACCGATCGGCCGGCATTGTTCGACGAGGTCGACGAGCACATGCACTTCACCCTGGAGTTCCCGCACGGGGTGACAGCCAGCTGCGCGGCCAGTTTCGGCCGCACCATGAACCTGCTGCGCGCCGAGTGCGCGAAGGGTTGGTACGAACTGGCGCCGTTCCAGGCCTACGACGGCGTGCGCGGCCGGGCCAGCGATGGCCGCCTGTTCGACGCGCGGGTGCACCACCAGCAGGCGCTGCAGATGGACGAGGACGCGCTGGCGATCCTGCAGGGCACGCCGCTGCGCGTGCCTGGCGAGGAAGGCTTGCGCGACATGCGCGTCGTCGATGCCATCCAGCGCTCGGCGCGGGAGGACGGGGCGCGGATCGTGCTGTAGCGGTGGCGGCGCCAATGCGCTCGTCACAGGAGCGGCTTCAGCCGCGATGGCTTTCCCGGGAAACCCATCGCGGCCGAGCCGCTGCTACGAAACACCGCATGTGGACGCGCGACCGCTCAGCCCGGGATCGCCAGCACCGTGATCTCTTCGCGGTCGTGGTAGAGCTGCTTGGCGCGCAACTGCAGCGGGCGCTCGGCACGCTCGGCAAACAGGTCCAGGCACAGCCGGGTCTCGTCCCAGCGCTTCTTCATCGGCAGCTTCAAGTTGAAGATCGCGTGCCGGCACCAGCCCTCGCGGAACCAGGTGGCCATGCGCTCGGCGACGCGGCGCGGCTGCTCGACCATGTCGCAGACCATCCAGTCCAGCGGCTGCGGCGGTTTCCAGTGGAAGCCGTCGGCGCGCAGGTGGTCGACCAGGCCGCTGTCGAGCACGTGCTGGCGCAGCGGGCCGTTGTCCACGCTGGTCACGTGCAGGTGCTGGCGGGTCAGCACCCAGGTCCAGCCGCCGGGGGCGGCGCCGAGGTCGGCCGCGCGCATGCCCGGGCGCAGCAGCGTCTCGCGCTCGTGCGGGGTCAGCAGCGCCAGCAGCGCTTCTTCCAGTTTCAGCGCCGAGCGCGAGGGCGCCTCCGGCAGCAGCTTGAGGCGCGGAATGCCCAGCGGCCACGGCGCGCTGTCCTCGCTGTCGGCCACCGCCAGCAGGGCGTGGGTGCCGGTCACGAAGCACACG